>DNZD01000151.1 GCA_003504855.1 Cytophagales bacterium | reverse complement strand
TTTTGGTTGAAGAAGTGAATCATCTTCTTTCCCATTCTGTTTCGGAATATATCAAAGAAAAAAACCTGAAGGTGCTGGGTGATCCGCTGCCCAACCAGGACAAAGCACGCAACATCGACTGGGACACCCAGAAGGAGTTTGAGTTTGAGTTTCAAATCGGACTCGTTGAGGATTTTAAGGTTGATATCTCCTCTGGTGTGAAAGTAAAATCTTATGAGATCGAAGTCGATAACAAAGTAATGGACGAAACGCTGGAAGACATTAAGCGTCGATTTGGCAACATCACCTACCCTGAAACCAGTGGTGAATCAGATAACCTCTTCGGCGAAGTGACCAATCCCGCAGGCGAGCAGAAATCCTCCTATATCCAAATCAGTAAACTCTCGAAAGGTGAACAAAAGAAATTCATCGGACTGAAGAAGGACGATGTGGTGAGTTTTGATGTCCAGAAATTATCCAAGGATTTTGCGGTTGTAGGCCAAGCTATCAACCTCACTGAAGAAGAGGCAAAGACCGCTACCGGTACGTATTCCATCAAGGTCACCAACATCAGTCATGTTGAACCCGCAGAAATTAACGCCGAACTGTTTGACAAGGTTTTTGGTAAGGATGCCGTGAAGACTGAAGAGGAGTTCATGAACAAAATCCGTGAAACCATCTCCGAAAATTATCAACGGGAGTCCAATCACTTACTGGAGCATGAGATTCAGCACCACCTGAACGACCATACGAAGGTGAACATGCCCGATCAGTTTTTGAAAACCTGGCTAAAGTCTACCGGCGATGGAACGATTACCGATGAGGTCATTGAAAAGGAATTCAACGAATACAGGAATGGTCTGAAGTGGGATTTGATTAAGACGAGAATTGCTGAAGACCACCAGATAAAAGTGGATGGCACAGAAGTACGTAACCGGGCCAAAGAACTGATCGCGCAACAATTTGGTGGCCCGGCCATCGCCGAACAGTTGGGCGACAAGTTTGATTCGATTGCCGACAATTACTTGTCCGGCCAGGATGGCAAGGGCGAGAATTTCATGCGGTTGTACAACCAGATTCGTCAGGAGAAAATCATGAAAGTGGTGAAAGAGAACATTACTATTCAAAGCAAAAAAGTTACCCTGGATGAATTCAAGGAACTAGCGGCTGCTCACCAGCACTAGAATTTCCGGTGAACCATCACCGGGTGGAAATTGTTTTAAGGAAGGCCCTCCACGGAGGGCCTTTTTTTGGGATTTTCTTACTAACATTGAATGAAAAGATTTCAGGACAGACAAACTAATTTTGACTTTCCTGCGTCTTTATTACATCGACCTACATAACCAATACTATGGATAAGAATAACGAGTTCCGAAAGTACGCAGTGCACCACCTGGGCATGAGCGGCCAAACCATTGACAGCTACGCCGGCCAGATTGAAAATATGACCCAGTACGTCATCGAAGAGCGGCCCGGAAATTTCCGCGCGATTGATGTATTTACCCGCCTGATTTCAGACCGGATTATATTCCTCGGCATGGGGATTGACGATCAGGTCGCCAACCTGATTACTGCCCAACTTTTGTTCCTGGAGTCTGCTGACCCCAAGAAAGACATTATCATGTACATCAACAGTCCGGGTGGCTCAGTGTACGCAGGTCTTGGAATTTATGACACCATGCAATACGTTAATCCGGACGTAGCCACGATCTGCACGGGTCTGGCCGCATCCATGGGCGCCGTGCTGCTCACAGCCGGAACTCAGAAAAAACGTTCAAGCCTGCCACATTCTCGCATCATGATTCACCAGCCGTCGTCTGGCATGCAGGGACAAAGCTCTGACATGGAAATTGCGCTGAAACAGACCCTCGAAGTAAAGAAGGACCTGTACAACATATTGGCCAAGCACTCCGGTCAGACCTACGAAAAAATTGAGAAGGATTCTGATCGCGATTTCTGGATGAGGGCCGCGGAAGCAAAGGAATATGGCCTGATTGACGAGGTTCTCGAACGTAAAAAGTGATTTTTTAGCCTGAAAAGGCATATCGAATAGATAACGCGCCCCGGGGTCGAGGTGCAGGCGGAAATGATTATTTTTGTATTTGCGCCTGCCCCCTCTGGGGAGCGTTTTACTTTTTAAATGACTGACATGGCCGAAGTTACCTGTTCATTTTGCGGTAGAAACAAAAAGGATGTGGACCTGATGATTTCAGGTATCCATGCCCATATTTGCGATAAATGTGTGACGCAGGCCACGCAGATATTACAGGAAGAAAAGAAGAACAAGGTGGAGATTGGCAATCTTCCCAATTTCAAACTGATCAAGCCCAAAGAAATCAAGAAGTTTCTCGATGAATACGTTATTGGTCAGGACCAGGCCAAGCGGGTGCTGTCGGTTGCAGTGTACAACCACTACAAGCGACTCATGCAGCGAAAATCAGAAGTAAGTGATGTCCAGATTGAAAAATCCAACATCATCATGGCTGGTGAAACCGGAACGGGTAAGACATATCTCGCACGCACACTGGCCAAGATTCTTCAGGTGCCATTCTGTATCGCTGATGCAACCGTATTGACGGAGGCCGGCTACGTTGGTGAAGATGTTGAAAGTATCCTTACCCGCCTGCTCCAGTCTGCTGATTATAATACCGAAGCTGCAGAGCGAGGCATTGTATACATCGATGAGATTGACAAGATCGCCCGTAAGTCCGATAATCCCTCTATCACGCGGGATGTGAGTGGTGAAGGTGTACAGCAGGCCTTGCTGAAGTTGCTCGAGGGTACCGCAGTGAATGTACCTCCCCAGGGTGGAAGGAAGCACCCTGATCAAAAGATGATTACGGTAAACACCGAAAACATTCTCTTTATCTGCGGTGGAGCCTTCGAAGGACTGTCCCGTCTGATTTCCCGCCGGCTCAATACGCGTCCGCTGGGATTTTCTACTTCGGATGGCATTCATCCCAGCGATGTAGATAATGACAATCTGTTACAGTTTGTGTCTGCACAGGACCTGAAGAGTTTTGGATTAATTCCGGAATTGATCGGGCGCCTTCCCGTAGTTTCTTATTTGAATCCACTCGATACGGTTGCCCTGAAAAAAATTCTTGTGGAGCCCAAGAACGCACTCGTGAAACAGTACAAGAAACTGTTTGAGATGGAGGGCATCGAACTTGAATTCAAAGAGGGTGCATTGGACTTTATCGTTGAAAAGGCCATGAGCTTCAAATTGGGTGCACGCGGACTTCGTTCAATATGTGAGGCCGTAATCAACGACGCCATGTTTGAGCTGCCCTCTGATAAAACCAGTGACCGGTTGGTGATCACTCGCGCTTATGCTGAGGATAAGTTCAGCAAATCAAGGTACAGCAAACTGAAGGTGGCGTAAGCAGGACGAAAGTCAGGGCTTGAGGTAAGACACCATCAACCGCCCGGCATTATCGGAAGCAGAGCCCGTATCCAGGATCCGATAGATTTTATCGTAGTCTTCCAGCATCCCGGCTCGCCGGCTGCCATCGTTCACGAGATTCGTCAATTCTCCGGAAACACCAGTGACCGTAGCATCATCCTGAATCAGCTCGCTAATCACTGCCTTGTTGCCGATCAGGTTTACCAGCGATACCCATTCCACCTTGACGAGCATCCTGGCAATCCGGTATTCCAACCACCCGGCTCTATAGACGCATACCTGTGGCACCCTGAACAAGGCAGTCTCGAGTGTCGCGGTGCCGGAAGTTACTACTGCCGCGCGGGCAATGTGCAACAAGTTATAGGTATCATCCTGGATGAAGCTCACATTGGCCTTGCCCTGCAGGGGCTGGTACAGCGCCGGGTCCAGGTCAGGAAGAGCGGCTACAACAAACCGGTAGGCTGGATGCTGATTCACCAGTTCACTCATCAACGGAACGATTTTCTGTAATTCCATCTTTCGGCTACCGGGCAACAGGGCAACAATAGGTTTGTCATCCGTCAGGTTATTTTTCGTCCGGAAGTCGGGATCAGGATTAAATGCTTTCACAGCATCCAGTACAGGGTTTCCCACGTAATCGACTTCCCAGTCGTATTTCTTATAAAATTCCTTTTCAAAGGGCAGAATAACGAATAGCCGGTCAACGTTCGCCTTGATCTCTTTCGCCCTGCTTTGATACCATGCCCAAATCTTTGGCGGTATATAATAAAACGTTTTGATAGACCTGGGTTTGGTGAACGCTGCTATCCGTCGGTTGAACCCACCATAGTCAATTAAGATTACCGCATCGGCATTGAAACGGATAATGTCTTCTTTACAGAATTTCAACATACGGCGGATTGTACCATAATTGGTGATGAGGCGCACAAAACCCATAAAGGCCATTTCCTCAAAATGAACCACGATTTCCGCGCCAGCCAATTTCATTTCATCACCACCAAATCCACGCACGACAGCCTGTGGATCGTACTGCCGCAAGGATTTGATCAGGTTGCTTCCGTGGAGGTCTCCGGAGCGTTCACCGGCAATGATGTAATAGCGCATGCAGTGGCCTTCATTCGCCGAAATACTCGACGGAGTTATTTATGGTTTCAAACAGTCGGAGTGAATGCAACACTGCCCGGGGCTCGGCGGCAGCAATTTTGGGTGCCAGGATCTTCCAGATTTCAACCACCAGGTTCTCGGTGCTGGCCATCTTGTCCTTCATGAAGTCGACATCGAGGTTCAGGTTCTTGTGGTCCAGTTTGTCGATGACTTCCGCACGAATCAATGCGCTTAATTTCTTGAGATCAAAAACAAAACCTGTGTCCGGATTGGGCTTTCCTTTCACCGTCACAATCAATTCAAAATTATGACCATGCCAGTTTTCATTGGCGCAAGGGCCGAATACCTCCAGATTTTTTTCCTTGCTCCAGGCCGGATTGGACACCTTGTGGGCTGCGTTGAAGTGCTCTTTTCGGGTCACGTAAATCATACAAATTCTCCTATATATCAGGAGCATGAGGCCACAAATATACATTAACTTGCAGCAAAGTTTATTGAAGATGATTGTTGTAACCGGTGCTGCAGGATTTATCGGCAGCTATCTTATCCACCGACTGAACCAGGACAATTTCAACGCCATTGTTGCCGTGGACCGGTTTGATGATGAGCTGAAAAACAAAAACCTCGCGGGGTTGCGCATCCAGGATCGCATTGACCTGGATGAATTTCTGCCGTGGCTAAAGGCCCATGGCGAGGAGGTTGAGTTTGTGTTTCATATTGGTGCTATTTCCACCACCACCGAGTTCGACAAAAAGAAACTAGATAAATTCAACACCCAATACACCAAAGATGTCTGGACCCTTTGTATTGCCCACCAGATTCCACTGGTGTACGCATCATCAGCTGCCACCTATGGCGCCGGAGAACAAGGTTACGACGATGATGAATCATTAATTCCAAGGCTGCTGCCGCTGAACCCGTACGGACAGTCCAAGCAAGACTTTGACGTGTGGGCCCTTCAGCAAAAAGAACGTCCCTTCTTCTGGGCCGGACTCAAGTTTTTCAATGTATATGGTCCGAATGAATACCACAAGGGTGGACAAGCTTCCGTGATCTGGCACGCATACAATCAGATTTTAAAGACGGGCAAGATGCGGCTGTTTCGCTCGCAAAATCCTGATTATAAAGACGGTGAGCAGATGCGTGATTTTGTTTACATCAAAGACGTTGTGGAGGCCTGCGTGTTTCTCATGCACCACCGAAAGAATTCCGGAATCTATAACCTGGGTTCCGGCAAGGCACGCACCTTTCTCGATCTTACCCGGGCTGTCTTTCGCGCCATGGGAAAACCGGAGCACATTGAGTTCATTGATACCCCTGTTGACATACGAGATAAGTACCAATATTTCACGGAAGCCAACATGCAAAAATTAACAGGGATTGGCTATTCCAAACCGTTTCATTCGCTCGAAGAAGGGACAACCGATTACGTGAAAAACTACCTGATGAAGCTCGGCTCTGGCCAATAGCCCGGGATTAGCGTACTATCCTGAATTCAATCCGTCGGTTGACTTGACGATTCTCTTCGGTGTCATTGGGTCTTATGGGCTTGCCTGCGCCGTAGCCTTTCTGCTCCAGGCGCGACACCTCGATGCCATGATCGATAAGATACTGGGCTACCGCATGTGAACGCTTTTGTGACAATTGCAGGTTGTAGGCCGCGGTACCCGCATTGTCGGTATGCCCGCTGATCTCCACCCGCAAGCCGGGGTTCTCATTCATGAAGCGAACCACCTTGTCGAGTTCGGTGGTGGATTTTTCCTGAATATCAAATTTATTAAACTCAAAAAAGATGTTGTTCAACACGGAAGAAGCACCCAACTCAGCCGGATCAAGGAGAATATCCATCGCCACCGGATCATGATGAATCTCTGATTCATAGTTAAAGTTGAGACTCTGGAACAGATAACCCGGACTGTTGGCATACAGGGCATAGTCCGCACCTTGCGTTAGCACCATCAGGTATTCGCCGGTAACTGAATCAGAATATACGGCCGATGTCAAAACATTTTGGTTGATGTTAAACAGTTCCACCTTCGCCTTCAATGGCTTTCTTGTTTTCTTATCCAGCACTACGCCCTTGACGTAATTACTTACATACCTCAGCCGCAGGTCTTCGGGGATGGTGATTTCAACAATTTTTGAGGAGTTGATTTTGTCATTGTCTTCATGGGAATAAAATCCGCGTTTACCATCCGCCGTAATATAGAGTGAGAATTGATCCTCATACGTGTTGACCGGCGAGCCAAAATTGGTTGGTTCCGACCAGACACTGTTTTCCCGCTCTGACCGGTACAGATCAAATCCGCCGAACCCAGGACGGCCATTGGAAGCAAAGAAGAGCGTTCGTCCATTGACATGGATGAAGGGCGATATTTCTTCGTAGGGCGTATTGATTTTATCACCCAGGTTTTCCGCGCGGGTCCATTGGTTGTTGTTGAGTTTATAGGAGACATAAATATCCTTGTTTCCTAACCCTCCTCTCCGATCGGAGACAAAGAACAACATGTTACCATCAGCCGAGAGCGATGGCTGTGATTCCCACGCCGCCGAATTAACCTGCGGACCGAGGTTAACAGGAGTTGTCCAGGTATCGCCATTTTTTCTGCTTTCGAATAAGTCACAACTGCCATAGCCCCTTCGTCCGGCACAAGAGGTAAATATCAGCTGACGGCCATCTGCAGAAATGGTGCAGGTGCCTTCATTCAACCGCGAGTTTATAGCTTCCGACACTGACGTAGGACGGCCCCACCGCCCCTGGCTGTCTTTTTTTACCACCACCAGGTCTTCATCGTCCATATCGCGACCCCCCAACCTGCGCGTAAAAATTAACTCCTGCTCATCAGCGGTAAGCACCGGAAAGTACTGCATCGGAAAAGCATTGACAGTGTCGCTTAACACTTTCGGACGGAAGTCTGAAATGACTTTCTGGTTTTTCAATGCATAGACAGAGTTTCTCTTCAGGTGTGTAGCCAACTCGATGTTCCGCTTATTCATAATTTCGTTATCGAGGTAACGATTCAAGAACTGCAAGCTCTTCTCATAGTCACCTACAAACTGATATACCTCGCCTAACTCCAGAAAATAAGCTTTCTGCTTCTTCACATCTACATTAAGCGCAAGACCCTGGTGGTAGTAGGAAATAGCCTTTTCGTAATGACGCTGGGTCTTATGGATCAGCGCCACCCTGAAGTAAGCTTCTGAAAAATTCTTATCCCTTTGGATCGCCTCCTGGAGCATGGCCATCGCCTGATCATATTCGCCCCGGACCCGAAAATTGTCTGCGTCCGTATACAGTTCAATGGCCTTCTTATTCTTTGTGCTGAGTATGGGTTGCGCACAAGCAACTGCTGTAGCTATTGCCAACACAAGACTTAACAAAAACACCTTTCCCGCCATGACCTTCATAACGAATTAACGACCCTAAGGGATATTCATGTATTTGTGAACCTGTAAAGAAACTGTCCATCGCGGATTTTTCTTCACGTAGGCAATAATTACAGGTAGCATTTCCTTCTCCCGCGACCATTCCGGCTGAAGGTACAACCGGCAATTAGCCGAAGTTCTCGCCGCTTCCTGTTCCGCCCAATCCAGATCACTTTTGTGATATACAACAATTTTCAGCTCATGAGCCAGCTCATAGATATCCGGGCGTGGCGCTTTAAATTTCTTGGGGGACAGGCATATCCAATCCCATTCTCCTGTCAGGGGATGTGCCCCCGAGGTTTCGATATGCGTTCGCATACCTGTGGCGCGTAGGTTACGGGTCAATGCTTCAAGGTTATGCATGGCAGGTTCGCCGCCGGTGATTACGGCGATGGGCGCCCCTGATTCACGGGCACGTTGCACAATGACGGGCAAACCAACCATTGGGTGCGCATCCATGGCCCAGGATTCCTTTACATCGCACCAAACACATCCTACATCGCAGCCAGCCAGGCGGATAAAGTAAGCTGCTCTTCCCTGATAAGTCCCTTCACCCTGCAGGGTGTAAAAGTCCTCCATCAGCGGAAGCTGTTCGGTCGAACCGGGAATGGGGGTTTCGCGTGGCGTAGGCAAAGATTTTCGTGCCGGTTACGGATGACGAAGTTCGGTTGCCCGTAGCGTATTGAGCAACAATGATGCGATGGTCATCGGACCAACGCCACCCGGCACCGGTGTGATAAACGATGTCTTCGGTGCGACATTTTTGAAGTCCACATCGCCACGGATACTGAATCCATTGGGCTTGGATGGATCTTCGACTTTGGTTGTGCCGATATCGATTACGACGGCACCATCCTTTACCATGTCTGCCGTGATGAGACCTGGTTTGCCTACGGCCACCAGCAGAATATCTGCGTTGCGGGTGTATTGATCCAGATCCTTGGTGTATTTATGACAAATCGTAACGGTTGCATGACCTTGTTCTACCAGCATCATACTCAGCGGCGCACCAGCGATGCGACTTGCACCCACCACTACGCAATGCTTTCCTTCCGTGTTGATGTTGTACCGGCGAAGTAATTCGATCACACCCCATGGAGTTGCCGGCATGAGGAGTGGCACTTTGGAGATAATGCTGCCGAAGTTACGGTTGGTGAACCCATCCACATCCTTATCGGGCCGGATCTTATCAGTGATCCGTTCCACAGATATACCAGGGGGCAATGGCAACTGGACAATGAATCCGTCAACGTCATCATCATTGTTCACCGCCACAATATGCTTACTGAGTTTTTCTTCAGAAATGGTATCTGCAAAGCGCATCATGGTGTAGTGAAAACCCACATCCTTACACGCCTTTACCTTATGGTCCACATAAGTCTGACTGGCGCCATCATCCCCAACCAGGATAAAGGCGAGGTGTGGAATTTTCTTACCGATCGACTTTCGCTCAGCTACTTTCTGAGCGATCTCCTGCTTGATTTCAGTTGAGACCTTACGACCGTCAATGAGGGTATATGATTTTGTAGTCGGTTCAGCCATGGGTATTAATCAAGTTTGAGTACGGCCATGAAAGCTTCCTGCGGAATTTCCACGGAGCCCACCTGGCGCATGCGCTTTTTACCTTTTTTCTGTTTCT
>DNZD01000204.1 GCA_003504855.1 Cytophagales bacterium | reverse complement strand
ATTGGAGGTCAAATTCAGCATAATTTGCTTAAACCTGACCGGATCACCGAGCAGGCTTTCCGGCATGGCAGGGTCCAGGGTTAATGTCAGCGATATCTTCTTTTCGGCTGCATAGGGCTGTTGGCTGCTCACCATGGCTTCCATTAACTCGTCTGCCCGGAAGATCACTTGTTGTAACTTCATTTTGCCAGCTTCAATCTTGGCGAGATCCAGAATGTCATTAATAATGGAGAGCAAATGTTCACCGGAGAATCGTATACCCCGGAGGTACTCCTGGTTTTCCTTGGAGAGCTCTGAGGCTGCCACCAGATTTGCTAAGCCGAGCACACCGTTGATGGGCGTGCGGAGTTCGTGACTCATCTTGGCAAGGAAATCCTGCTTGGCGCGCATGGACTCTTCGGCCATGTATTTAGCGGTAATCAGATCTTGTTGGGTTCGCTTGCTCTCCGTGATATCCCGATAGAGCCACATGTGACCGCGATACGAATCTTCCACGAAAATGGGAACATAATCACGGGCAAGCACCCGGCCGTCTTTCAGGATCAACTCCTCATTCACTTTAATAACACGGTCGGTTAATAGTTTGTCAATCCCTTGAACGAAACCCTCAGGATCAGCAAAAAGAGATTTGCTTTGCTCGGCTGATTGCGAACAATCGGCACCCAGGAGCAGATCAGGATCAACGGGAATGCCGAAGAATTCACAAAACGTTTTATTGGTCAACACTATTTTACGATCCTCGTCTTCAACCAGCACACCGGCCTGCAGGGTTCGGATCAGGTTTTCCAACCTGATTTTTGTTGATTTAATGGTTTGCTCAGAGCGCTTCCGCTGACTGATGTCTCTGATGATGGCACTGAATATCCGTTGACCGTTTGAGTTGGTTTCTCCAAAACTTACCTCGATGGGCACATCATGCCCATCCTTGTGCCGGCCAACCAATTCCAATGCCGACCAGGACTTCATCTTCTTGATGCCGCTGGCCAGGTAGTGTTTAAAAGATTTGTTATGAGCTCCGGTATACGCCTCATTCATGATCTTGGTGAGATCCTCACCAATTAATTCATAAGGACTGTATCCGAAGATTTTTTCAGTCACCTCATTGCAGAAAATAATCTGCCCGTTTTCATTCACCGTAATGATCGAGTCGGAGATGGTTTCAAAAATAACCTGACGCAAGGCCTGTGTCTCTTTGATCTCAGCGATGAGCTTGATGTTATTCAGGGCCAATGAAGCATACGAAGCGAGAAACTGTGCGGTTTCAAATTCGGTCTCTGTGAACTGGGCATCGCTCATCCGGTTCATCGCAAACGCTCCCCAGCACTGATCACCCAGTCTCAACGGGATGGCTATCATTTGCTCGGTCGTAATAGGGACTTCTTCGGGGTAAAGTGAGCGCGGATCCAAATGGGCATTATTAACCATTTCCCCGCGTGATGATGAGATTACATTACCTACAATTCCCTGTTGGAAGGGAATCGACCACTTATCGAAATCCTGTTTTCCCCACTGACGACCCTCGACGATAATTGGGGTTAACCGCTGGTGCACATGGTCGGCGGTATAAATCGCCATGGTGTCGTAGCTGATGAGCGTGGTAAGGCCTTCAGCCAGCAAGCGCGTTACTTCCTGCTCATCCAGTGTGGAACCAAGCCGTGTGGAAATTTCCAACAGCTTTTTTCGCTCAAGTATGGAGTCCTGTTCAGTCAAGGGGGCTTCAAAGTTTACTACGGTGCAAAATTGAGGTCTGCTAAGCTAAGGAGAAAGGGATTAATCGATGCTTTGGCCGGATTGATCGAAAATGCCCCCGGTAGGCGTTCGGTCCCAGCTAAGTTTGTGTCAAATAAAAGGGCAAAACACCATGAAAAAGAATGTTTCGCTGGTTACCGGGGCATCCGGATTTATAGGCTCTCATGTCGCGGGAGAGTTGCTATACCAGGGCCATGAAGTGATCGGTATTGATGACCTGAGCGGTGGCTTTACTTCCAACCACCCCCAGGGCATGACCTTTCATCAGGGCTCAATAAACGATGTTGAATTTGTTGCCTGGCTATTCAAGACCTATACCTTCGACTATATCTTTCACCTGGCCGCCTACACAGCCGAGGGACTAAGCCATTTCACCCGTACAGCAAATTATACAACCAACGTACTGGGCAGTGTGAACCTGATTAATGCTGCCGTCAATCAGGGCACCATTAAAACATTCGTTTTCTCTTCTTCCATTGCGGTATACGGCTCATCGACAAGCCCGCTGACGGAAGACATGGCACCCAGGCCGGAAGATCCCTATGGTATTTCAAAATATACCACGGAGCTTGATCTGGCTTCTGCCCACCGGATGTTCGGATTGAACTACATCATTTTTCGTCCACACAACGTGTACGGTGTGAATCAAAATACAGGCGACCGGTACCGCAACGTTATAGGAATCTTTATGAACCAAATCATGGAAGGTAAGCCCATGACCATTTTCGGTTCAGGAACCCAGACCCGTGCATTTTCCTACATCGATGATGTTGCACCGATTATCGCGAGGTCTATCCGTTACCGCGAAGCCTTCAATCAGGTTTTTAATATTGGTGCCGACCAACCCTATACCATAAATGAAGTGGCGCGTAGTGTAGCCAAAGCCATGGATGTGCCGCTTCACGTAAAGCATTTACAAGCCCGCCGTGAAACCGTTCATGCGTATTGCTCCCACGAAAAGGCAACGCAGGTATTTGGTTCGCTGTTTTCCAAGGTTTCACTGGAGACCGGATTAGGGCGCATGGCTGAATGGGTAAAAGCCAATGGTCCCGTGCCCCACCGGGTGTATGACCAAATAGAAATTCAAAAGAATATGCCACCCGTGTGGGCTAGTCAACTCTTAAATACCATTGCCGCATGATAGCTAAAATTTCATTCTGGCTCCTGTTAGGCATAGTAGTTTATGCCTATGCAGGATATGGCGTACTGCTTTGGTTGATGGTAAGACAAAAACGTAACCGAATCAAATGATAGACCCCCGCTGGCCCAGGGTTACCCTGCTTATTGCCGCATATAATGAAGCTGACATTCTCATGGAGAAAGTCCGGAACTGTTATGCGATGAGTTACCCGGCTGATAACCTGGATATACTCTTTGTGACGGATGGCTCTACCGATGGCTCTGACGAACTGTTGCGAGGCCTGCCGCTCATTCGCGTAATGCACACCCCTAAGCGTCAGGGAAAACTAGTGGCTGTGAATCGCGCTATGGAGACCGTGAAATCCGAAATTGTGATTTTGACGGATGCCAACTGCATGCTCAATGAGTTTGCTATCAAAAATATTGTTCGCCACTACAAGGATCCGCAAGTAGGAGCTGTAGCCGGCGAAAAGCATGTGGTAGCCAAAGGCAATTCTGCCGGAAAGGGAGAAGGCCTATACTGGAGATATGAGTCTGCGCTCAAGAAACTGGACAGTGAACTGCATACCGTAGTTGGGGCCGCAGGTGAATTGTTCTCTCTGCGCACTTCATTGTATCGCCCGGTAAAGCCAGGGACCATCATTGAAGACTTTGTATTGTCCATGGACATCGCCACACGTGGCTATCGGGTGATTTATGAACCCCAGGCCATTGCATCCGAAGAGCCGTCGGCGAACCTGCTCGAGGAGTGGAAACGTAAAGTAAGAATTTGTGCGGGCGGTTTTCAGGCAATTGTTCAATTCTCCTACTTGCTTCGGCCTGCGCGCTTCGACCTCGTTAGCTTTCAATTTCTTTCCCATCGGTTGTTGCGTTGGGCCGTAGTGCCGTTTATTCTTCCGGTGATCCTGATTTTGTCCGCCATGCTGGCCCGCGATGGAAGCTCTTTTTATCAGTACTTATTCTGGATCCAGGCGGCAGGATATTCACTTGCTGCCATGGGACTGTTGTATATGAGGCGATCAAAACTTCCACCGGTTGTCAGTGTTGCCTTTCAGTTTGTGATGATGAATGCTGCTGCGTATGCTGGTTTATACCGGTACCTGAAAGGTTCGCAGAGCGCAGTATGGGAAAAAGCCCGCCGGGCGGCCTGAGGCAATCACCGCGATTCGGCTTATTTCATTGGCTTAATGAAACAGCGCGCGCCTAAGCCGCTGTTTTTGTATTTTCAGCCTTTGAATCACAAAAATCATGGTAGTAGACTTGCGAAGCGACACCGTTACACGCCCAACTCCGCCTATGTTGGAGGCTATGATGCAAGCGGAGGTTGGAGACGACGTTTTTGGCGAAGATCCGACCGTAAGAAAACTCGAGGAGATGGCCGCCCACCTGCTGGGAATGGATGCGGCGGTTTTTTGCCCCTCCGGAACCATGACCAACCAAATTGGCATACAGGTTCTGACATCTCCTTATGATGAAGTTATTTGCTACAAGGGAGCCCATATCTATAAATATGAAGGAGGTGGTCTGGCAGGCAATAGCCAGGTGAGTGTGCGATTGCTTCCAGGTGACCGGGGTCGACTGTCGGTGGAGGAAGTATTGTCCAATATAAATTCGTCAGATATTCACTATCCAACCACTTCGGTGGTGGCTCTTGAGAATACCGTGGTGCGTGAGGCAGGCAGCTATTATACATTGAAGCAAATCAAAGCGATTCACGATGCAGTTCGTCCGCGGGGATTGCGTATGCACCTTGATGGTGCCCGGCTATTCAATGCCCTGACTGAAACCAATGATGCATCCCGCGATGTAGGGAAGTACTTTGATACCATTTCTGTTTGCTTATCGAAAGGCTTGGGGGCACCCGTCGGCTCAGTGCTGGCTTGCAAAAAAGAATGGGAGCCAAGGGTAAGACGGGTAAGGAAGGTATTTGGCGGCGGCATGCGTCAGGCTGGATACCTGGCAGCTGCTGGATTATTTGCCCTTGAAAATAACATAGGCCGCCTTCGTGATGACCACCGCCGGGCGAAGCAGTTGGGAGAAGTGCTGAAAAAATGCACTTATGTAAAATCGATGATGCCCGTGGATACCAACATCCTGATATTTGAACTCATCGGGGAGGTGACACCTGAAAAATTCCTTGCCCGGTTGGCCGAACATCAGATCAAGGCACTTCCTTTTGGGGCCACGGAAATCCGAATGGTGCTGCATCTCGATATTAATGATGCTGGTGTTCAATACACATCGGATGTGCTGAAGTCGCTAACTTTCTGATATGGACGAATTGGAGAAAGCAGTTCCAGCAGCGGAAGGCATGGTCAATGCTGAACAATCAACTCCGTCTGGAAGGCACAATACCCATTGCCTCAACTGCGGCACAGAACTGAAAGATGTATTCTGTCATCATTGCGGACAAAAGGATATCCCGCGCCGACAGACCCTGGGAGAACTCTGGTCTAATTTCATATCGTCCTTCTGGTCTTATGAAGGCAAGTTCTTTCAAACAACGCGATACCTGCTTACCAAGCCTGGATTTCTGGCCATGGAGTACAATGCCGGCCGGCGCGAAAGTTATTACCACCCCGCCAGGATGTATGCATTTATCAGTTTCGTTTTCTTCCTGTTCTTTTTTTCCTTTCAGGATTCGGACACTGAAAATGACCTGGAAGAAAATCAAGAGGAAACGGTTGCTTTGGCTGATTCTGTCAAAGCAAAAGGCCCCGATGTAGATTCCCTGTTTACGGAATTAGGTAAAGACTCTGTCGTTGGTAAGGTATTTAGGCAACCCTGGGCTGATTCTGTCAAGGCCGCTGCAAAGCGCGACAAAAAGAAAAATGGCAATGGCACGAAATTCAATCTGTCCAAAACTGATTTTGCCACTGTTGAGGCATATGATTCTGCGGAACAACTCAAGCCTGAAGCTGAACGCGATGGTTGGTTTGAGCGGCGCATGACCATCCGGAGTATAGAATTAAACAAAAGGTTCAAAAACAACAGCGAGAATTTTGGAAAGGAATTCATAAAGGCATTCATGGACAATTTTTCCAAGGTGCTGTTCTTTCTCCTGCCATTCTTTGCCCTCCTGCTTAAGTTGCTCTATGTCCGGCGCGACTATTTCTATAGCGAGCACCTGGTGTTTTCTATTTATTATTACAATTTCTGTTACCTGGCGGGCTCGTTGCAGCTGCTATTAAGTGAAATGTTCTCGATCTCCTGGATTGGGTTGGTGATTACGTTGTGGATATTGGGCTATTTGCTGTTGGGCATGAAGCGCATGTACGCTCAGGGCTGGGGCAAGACACTGGTAAAATATTTTCTGTTCGGGTTCCTGTTTTCTATTGTAGCTCTCATTGGTTTTTCGATCAATTTATTTGTCGTTCTCCTGATAATCTGATGTCACTGCTCCAATCATCCCGTTTGCCGCTGGCTGAGCGGATGAGACCTGCTAAGCTCGAGGATTTGGTAGGACAGGATCATCTGGTGGGTAGCCATGGCATTGTGCGAAAGGCCATTCTGAGTGGAAATGTGCCTTCCATGATTTTATGGGGTCCACCCGGGGTTGGGAAAACCACCATCGCGAATATCATTGCCAATGAAGTACGCCGGCCGTTTCATACCCTGAGTGCTGTGAGCGCCGGAGTAAAGGATGTTCGTGAGATTATTGACAAAGCGAAACACACCAACCGCCCCATCCTCTTTATCGATGAAATCCATCGATTCAATAAATCTCAACAGGATGCCTTGTTGGGTGCCGTTGAGAAAGGCACGATTACCTTGATTGGCGCGACTACCGAAAACCCGTCGTTTGAAGTAAACGCGGCCTTGCTTTCGCGATGTCAGGTATATGTGCTGAAATCGTTGGGTGAGCATGAACTACTGTTGTTGATGCAGCAGGCCATCTCCCGCGATGAAGAATTAAAGAAGCG
>DNZD01000178.1 GCA_003504855.1 Cytophagales bacterium | reverse complement strand
TTAACCGGCACCGTGGGTTAACTAATTTCAATTTGGTTGGTGAAGAACACTCTAATTCGGTCGGTGAAGAACACCGACCGACCACTAAGTACTAGGCTTCCAGTTGTGCTCAATCCCGAAGGGATTGAATTTCAGCAACACGGCATGAAATGCCGTGTAAATCAGCAAAGTCTCATCCCAACCCCGAAGGGGTTGAACGGCAACTCAGATTTGTGTCAGGGATATGCAAATTCAGATTTCGTCGCACTCCAATTCGGTCGGTGAAGAACACCGACCGACCACTAACAAAAACACCGACCGAGACTAACTAGTTTGTGCCGGTTTTCTTAACCGGCACGTACGCACCTCTTACCCACCACCCCCCGATCTTAGTGATACCCATTCCGGTAAATTCTACACTCCTCGCCATTCCATAGTGCAATTCGCCGGAATGCCTACCGGACAGGCCGTGGATTCTTTATATTTCGGATCATTGTCCGATGGCAAAAAGAATCCTTTTACTCCTCCTTATCCTGCTGCCATTCCTGGGTAAGGCATCCCATATCGTCGGTGGCGAATTTGAGCTCATTCACCTGAATGGGTACAACTACCGCCTCAACATGATCCTGTATTTCGATGTGATCAACGGAGCTCCCGGTGCCAATGACCCATTTGTTGATGTTCGCATATTTCGGATGTCGGACAATTTCGTCATGACCAACCTGCGTCTGCTACGCATTTCCGAAACGAATGTCGACTACACCCAGCCTGAATGCTCCCACGGTGAACTCATTACTTCAAAGAAATTCTATTCCGTCGACATCGTATTGCCTCCGGAACTCTACAATGACCCGGCCGGATACTATGTAGCTTATGAACGCTGCTGCCGGAATTATAACATCACCAATATCTTCAGCGAGGATCCAACCAGGGGCCCGGTGTACGCAGGTCAGACTTTCTACCTGGAGTTTCCGCCCGTGATCAAAGATGGCCAGCAGTTTATTGACTCCACACCGCGGTTGTTTCCTCCCCTCAACGACTTTGGCTGCCCTCGCCGCCCATACTACACCGACTTCGGAGGCACCGATGACGACGGTGACTCTCTTGTGTATTCACTGACAGCACCCCTTAATACCAAATCAGCCGATGCGTTACCGCCGGGTGGCTTCCCGCGACCACGGCCCTATCCGGAAGTAACTTTCCGAGCGCCATACACCATGAATAATATTGTCGGCGGAAACCCTGACCTGCGCATCAGCCGCGATGGATTCCTGACGGTTTCACCGGGTGCACAGGGGTTGTTTGCATTTGCCGTGAAGGTGGAAGAGTACCGTAACAAAGTGAAGATCGGTGAAACACGCCGCGACTTTCAGATGCTCGTAGTCGACGCCTGCCCCAAAGCGCAGCCACCCAGCGTCGTAGGCAAGAAACTGACTGATGCATCTTTCTCCTCCGCTAAAACCATGGATGTCTTCTTCGCGAACACCGTGACAGATGGTCAGCGCTGCATCAACGTTCGCGTGTCCGATCCCGACTCGCAGAGCCCGGATGATTCGTTCCAGGAAAGAATTAAGATCAAAGCGTTTGCCTTGAACTTCAAAAAAGACTTGTCGGGCATACTACCAACTGTAACCACCGCAACACTCATCAATGGAAGTACCGCAGACTTTACGATCTGCTTTCCGCAATGTCCTTTCTTCTACGGAGGCGCAGCCCAAATCGGGATCATCGCCATGGACGATGCCTGCAGTTTGCCGCTGACGGATACCCTCAAGATAAACCTCACGGTAGAACCACCCACAAACCAAAAACCGGTAATTACTTCTCCCACTCCGGTCAATGCAACTCTCCTGGAGGGGACCCAGGCTGCATGGCCATATGCAGTGACTGACCCTGATGGCGATCCGCTCGTGATCTCCGTGCTCACCAATGGATTTCTCCTGAGCACCGCGGGCATGACTTTCAACACCATCAGTAATCTTAACGGCGTTGCTAACGGCGAATTGAAGTGGGATGCCTATTGCAACATCTACGATTTCACCAAACGAAATGCATTCCAGGTGACCGTGCAGGTGGAAGACCAAGACAAATGCAATGTGCCCAATCCGCAACGAGCGGTGTACAACCTCAATGTCATTCTGCCTGGCAATGCAAGCCCTACCATTGATACCGATCTTACGCCAGCCGTACACGAACGACGTGTGGCCGTGACCAGGAGAATGACGGAAGCGTTATCCTTTAACGTCGTTGGCAAAGATCTGGTGGACAATGACAATCTGGTACTCAGCCTGGCGGGCGCTGACTTTGCCGTCAGCGACCTGAACATCAAGCCAGACCTTACCAACGCTGCCGCAAAGGGCACGGTGGGTATGCCGTTTACCTGGAACATCACCTGCAACAGTGTTGACCTGAAGAAAAAAGATACCTATGACTTCCGGTTCATCGTAGTCGACAACCAGAACAAGTGCCGGTTTTACAAAGCCGACACCGTAGACGTCGTAGTCACTGTATTGCCACCGGTCAACAACCCGCCCCAGCTCACCGTCATCAACAAAGCTACCGCGTCCGTTATCAACAACGGCAGCACCTTGCCATTCGTACTCGGTGGCAACATCGACCTGACCCTTACCGGTTTTGATGTGGATAACCCCAAAGACAATATGGTGCTGGACCTGATAAAGGCTTCCGGATCCGTTTCACCATCAGGATACACCTTTTCCAAGGTAACGGGGACAAGCCCGATTCAGACCACGTTCAGCTGGACGCCGGACTGCTCGATATTCGCTGCGGGAAAATTTGAAAACGATTATTCGTTCCTCTTCCGCCTGCAGGACGACCATTGCCTCACAGCAAAACGTGATTCGGTGGTAGTGAAACTTAAGATCAAAGACGTTGACGGCAGCGATGCAAATTTTAACCCGCCGAATTTCTTTTCCCCGAATGGCGATAACCTCAACGACTATTTCGCCATGGAGGCCCATGATCCTATAACCGGGGTATTGAAAAACATCTTACCCAACGACAACTGCTATGCTCACTTTGAGGGTGTGCAGATCATGAACCGCTGGGGCACTGAAGTATTCTCCAGCCAGGAGCGCAACTTCCGATGGTATGGCAATGGGGAATCCGGCGTTTTCTTCTACTTCATTAGATTCTCCCACAAGGTGTATAAAGGCACGGTGACCGTGACCTATTGACAAAGGAGCTATCGCTCTACCGCCACTTCGGTCTCAATCTCCAGTCCGGCATTCACCATCGCGGTAAATCCGCCGTACACATTGATCAGATCAGTGAATCCTTCGCGCTTCATGATAGAAATGGCTGTCATCGAACGATAGCCGCCACCGCAATGAACGATGTATGGCTTCTGGCGATCCAGACCGGACAGATTTGAAGGCATATCGCCAAGCGGCACAAACTGCGCGCCCTTCAAGTGACTAACATTCCATTCTCCCGGCTTGCGAACGTCCAGCACTTCGGCAGAGGCAAACTGCTTCAACTCTTTCGCTTCAATGGAATGAACACGGTGCAGCGGCTCATCCCAGGCAGCAACTCCTCCCTGGAGATAACCTACCACGTTCTCATATCCTACCCGCGCCAATCGCAAAATTGTTTCAGATTCTTTGCCGGCGTCGGTGATCAATACAAGTGGCTGCTGAATATCAACCAACGTACCCACCCACACCGCAAACTGTCCGTTCAATCCCAGGTTGATGGAACCGGCGATAAATCCTTTTTCAAAATCATCTGCTTTGCGCGTATCAATGATCAGGGCACCCTTCTTCACTTCCGCTTTCACCTGTGCCGTCGTGAGGGGGCGCTCATTGTCCTTCATCACGTCGTCAATCGGATCATAACCATGTTTATTAATCCTCGCATCCTGAAAGAAATAAGCAGGCGGGGGCAAAATGCCATCTGTCACCTGCCGGATAAACTCTTCTTTTGTTTGATCCTTCAGCGCATAGTTGAATCGCTTCTGTTCACCAATGGTTGAGAATGTCTCTTTGCCGATATTCTTACCGCAGGCTGATCCGGGGCCATGTGCAGGATACACCAGGGTAGCGTCCGGTAAAACTTTAATCTTGTTGTTGAGTGAATCATACAACATGCCCGCCAGGGTTTCACGACTCATGACCCCATCCAGCAAATCAGGACGACCCACATCACCCACAAACAACGTGTCACCAGTGAACACAGCATGGGAGTTTCCCTTTTCATCCAATAACAAATAACAAGAAGACTCGGGTGTGTGACCCGGTGTATGCAACACGCGGATCTTCACTTTGCCCAGACTGAATTCCTGTCCATCCGTTGCGTTAATGACATCATACCTGGTGTCGGCCATCGGCCCGAAAACAATTGGCGCATGTACCTTCCGGGATAAGTCGATATGTCCACTGACAAAGTCAGCATGGAAGTGCGTTTCGAATACGTATTTGATTGTTGCGCCACGCTTGGCGGCCAACTGGGTGTACGGCTCGGTTTCGCGAAGGGGATCGATAATTGCGGCCTCTCCGTCAGACTCTATATAATAGGCCGCCTCGGCCAAACAGTTCGTATAAAGTTGCTCGATGTACATGAATCGGGGTTTGGTCAATAACCGCTCCAAGTTCCAAAAAATTCCCCGATTCCCCCGGAATACGCGAGATCAGTCCAAAAAAATAGCCCTAACCGGCAATCCAGCGATATAAAATGCCCGCGAGGAGCCCACAGTAATTGCCAATCACATTGCTCAGCACCCCCAA
>DNZD01000381.1 GCA_003504855.1 Cytophagales bacterium | reverse complement strand
CAACTCAACCTGCCATCGATCTTTGGATTGACAGATACTGTTTCTGCTGAAGAAGAATTAGCCGGATTTAATTTTATCGATACGTTAACCAGTAATTAATATGACCACGGACAGAAAAAAGGCGGTGTTGTTCCTCAGCCTCACCCTCATTCTCGGAATACTCATTGGCTCCATGATCCCAGGTGCCGTAGGTCGGATGCGCTATCGCAGCAACATGCACGAACGAAGTGCCCGCGAGGACCAGGGACGTCACAATCGCTTTACCGGAATGATCATCCGGGTAGTGAAGCCCGACTCAGATCAGATCAAACTCATTCGGCCCATCACCGAAGCCACCGCTGCCCGTGTTCAGGAACTGGAAAAAATATCCAATGAGAAAATGGCACAACTGATGGACTCCATGCGGGTTCAACTGAAACCGATTCTCAACGAAGAACAAAGCAAACGCCTTGATGACTTCGGTAAGAAGGCCAAGTCGCGGTGGCACGGCCGCCGCGATGGTGGAAGGGGAGAAGAAAATAAGTAATCAGCCTTTGGCCACTTTCCCGGCCACCCAGATTCGGGCGTTAACAAACGCTTCAAACCAGGGACCCACCTCGTCTGTTTTCTTTGACCGGGTGTAGTACGGCCAGTTCCAGGCAAATAACGTACGCTCAATATGCGGCATGATCGCCAGGTGTCTGCCATCGGGACTGCATAGTGCTGCGATGGCTGACTCTGAATCATTGGGATTGCCGGGGTACGTCGGGTAGCTGTAGGTAGCAGCGACATGGTACCGATGCTTGTCGCCGGTAAGTTTGAATTGTCCTTCACCATGAGCCAGCCACACGCCGAGGCGAGATCCTGCGTAAGAACGCAGCATAACAGATTCATTTGCTGGAATGGTGATGTCGACAAACGCGGATTCAAATTTGCCTGATCCGTTGTGATGCATTTTGGGGTGATCTGCCATGTCCATCTCACGATTCACCAACCCTAACTCCATCATGAGCTGGCATCCATTGCAAACACCCAGACTCAACGTATCCTTGCGCAGGTAGAACGCATCCAGGGCAGCCTTGGCCTTGGGGTTGTACAAAAAGGCACCCGCCCAGCCCTTGGCCGATCCCAATACATCAGAATTCGAGAATCCACCAACAAAAACGATCATGTTCACTCCCGACAAGTCTTCGCGACCTGAAACGAGGTCGGTCATGTGAACATCTTTTACATCAAAGCCCGCGAGGTATAAGGCATAGGCCATCTCACGATCGCCGTTAACACCTTTCTCGCGGATGATCGCAGCACGAATACCCGTTGGCTTCCGCCTGTTCTTGTCAACACCGTAGGTGCTTAGCTTACCATCAAACGAAGCAGGATATTGATAGGTGAGGGGTTGATTAAAGATATTGTCGCGCCGTGATTCAGCGTGGCCTTTCGCACGTTGCCGCTTGTCGAGAAGATACGAGGTGTGGAACCAGGTCTTGCGTTGTGCGACAATATCCAGGTTTAGACTCGCAGCAGGGTGTGCTATCTTAAGTACCGGCTCTCCGGTTACCGTGCCCAATCCGGTAAACTTCAGGTTGCTGGCGCTGAGAGTATCGATCACGGAACGATCTTCGACCTGAATCACAATGCCGGGATTTTCTCCGAAGAGAACAGCAACCGGGTTTGTTCCCAGTGCAGTTACATCAACGGATAATCCCGTGGAGGTCTCCGGGAAACACATCTCAAGCAAGGTTGTAATCAACCCGCCGGAAGAAATGTCGTGGCCGGCCAGGATTTTATCTTCGCGGATCAACTGTTGTACCACGCCGAACGCTTTACCGAAATAGGCTGCATCGGCAACAGCCGGTGCTTCTTGTCCCAGTTTGTTTAGTACCTGGCCGAGACTGCTTCCGCCGAGGCTAAAGGGCTGTAAAGAAAAGTCAATATGAATTACTTCCGTTCCGGGTTTGGGCTGAAGGTTTGGTGATACCGTCTGACGGATATCAGCAACTTCTGCCACACCGGATATAATGACAGTGCCTGGTGCGTACACAACTTCTCCACCAGGATATTTCTGTGTCATCGACAGGCTGTCCTTTCCGGTGGGGATGTTGATGCCAAGTGCAATCGCGAATTCACTGACGGCTTCAACGGCCTGATACAACCGCGCATTCTCGCCTTCGTTCCTGGCCGGCCACATCCAGTTGGCACTCAGTGAAACTCCGGAGAGTCCATGCGTCAAGGGTGCCCAGATGATGTTTAATAAAGATTCGGCAATGGCCAATCGGCTGCCGGCCGCTGGATGAATCAGGGCTGCGGCAGGGGCATGCCCGATAGAAGTTGCAATGCCTTGGTGGCCGTTATAATCGAGCGCCATCACCGCGACATTGTTCAACGGCAATTGCAGCGGACCGCAGGTTTGTTGTGTGGCAACCTTTCCCGTTACCGAACGGTCGACTTTGTTCGTCAACCAGTCTTTGCAGGCTACAGCTTCTAGCTGAAGTACTTGCCTGAGGTAGTTTTCAATTTGCTTAGCATCTACGACCGCATCAGCATATTGTACGGCTGGGGTGCGATCGGTGAGGATGGTCTTCGGTGATGAGCCAAACAGCTGGTTCACCATCAAGTCCATGGGCCTGGCGCCTTTGCCTTCGTGGAAAGTCAGTCGCTTGGTGCCTGTAGCTTCACCCACCACATACAAGGGAGCCCGTTCCCGGGAGGCAATTTTGCTGAGCATGTCAACGTCACCTTCGTGGATGGCGAGCCCCATCCGTTCCTGCGACTCATTGCTGATGATTTCTTTGGCCGACAAGGTCGGATCTCCCACGGGAAGTTTGGTGATGTCGATGGATCCTCCCGTTTCTTCCAATAATTCGCTGAGGCAGTTCAGGTGTCCGCCTGCCCCATGGTCATGGATGGATACGATCGGGTTATGCTCGGCTTCCACCATCGCGCGGATTGCATTCATCACCCGCTTCTGCATCTCCGGGTTGGAGCGTTGGATGGCGTTGAGTTCAATGGCATTACCAAATTCACCCGTCGCTACCGACGACACCGCACCACCGCCCATGCCAATGCGGTAATTATCACCGCCCAGCAATACAATCTTGTCGCCTGCCTTAACGTGTTCTTTCTGGCTGTCTTGTTTCCGTCCGAAGCCAATTCCACCGGCCAACATGATCACCTTATCAAACCCATGTTTCTTGTTGTGCTCCTCGTGCTCAAAGGTGAGTACACTGCCACCGATCATGGGTTGGCCGAATTTATTACCGAAGTCACTGGCACCATCAGATGCTTTGATCAATATCTCAGCGGGAGTTTGGTACAACCACTTACGTGCTCCTTGATGTTGCTCCCAGGTGCGCTGCGCATCCAGGCGGGGGTAAGAAGTCATGTACACTGCAGTTCCGGCCAATGGCAGGGAACCTTTCCCACCGGCAAGCCGGTCTCGGATTTCGCCACCGGATCCGGTAGCGGCACCATTGAAGGGCTCCACCGTGGTGGGGAAATTATGGGTCTCTGCTTTCAGAGAAATAACGGAGTTAATGTCCGTGACCTGAAAGAAGTCGGATGTATCCTGACGTTTGGGGGCAAACTGCTCGATGCGCGGACCTTCGATGAAAGCTACATTGTCCTTGTATGCCGAAACAATAAAGTTGGGATGCGCCTTCGAGGTGTTCTTGATGAGTTTGAAAAGCGTTTCTTCCTTTTCCTTACCATCAATGATAAAGGTGCCGTTAAATATCTTATGCCGACAATGTTCTGAATTGACCTGTGAGAAACCGAAGACCTCGCTGTCTGTTAGTTTTCTGCCCAATTGCTTACTTACCTGATTGAGGTAGTCGATTTCTTCCTGACTCAGGGCAAGGCCTTGCTGCTGGTTGAAGGCGGAGAGGTCGTCTACTTCCAGGATGGGTTCCGGTGTATGTCGTATGTTAAAAATATCCTGATCGAGGCCCTGGTAGCGCACTTCAAGCATCGGGTCATGGGGTGCATGGGCGTCTGCGACGGGACGGAATTCTTCGATCCGCTGAATTCCGCCAAGGCCCATGTTCTGCGTGATTTCAACCGCATTGGTGCTCCAGGGAGTTATCATCTCCTTCCGGGGGCCGATAAAGAAGCCCGGGATGGTGGATTCCGGCAGTACGGTAGCACCTCCGAATAGCCAGGTCAGTTTGGAATGGTCAGTGGCAGAGAAGGGCAGTTGATGACCGACGGCGTAGAGCCAGCCGGACGTCGACCTGAAGAATGAGATCATGCGGTGAACGTAAGCCCAAAAATAGTGCGAATTGCCAGACTTTGCCATTGGTTTTTTGAACCTTGCGTACAATAAATCGCAGCGTGCTGCCGTCTCCACAGGAGTATGGCAAGAGCAGTGGCGATCGATGTAAACCTCATGAAGGAAATCAAACAGGAGACCTTTCGGCGGGAGCGTGGCAAATTGCTGAGCTTTATCCGGAGCCGTGTAGGTTCGCTGGAAGAGGCAGAAGACATCCTGCAGGATGTGTTTTATCAATTTGTGGCTGGCTTTGAGACGATTGAGTCGCTCGACCGGGTCACCTCCTGGTTGTACAGTGTAGCCCGAAACAAGATTATCGACGGATATCGCCGGGAGGCCGCCCGTCCGCAGAAGGCAGATTTTGAAGCTTCCGCCGGTCGGGATGATGAGTCCCCGCTGACCCTGCAGGAGATTCTGCCCGATCTCGACAACACGCCTGAATCAACGTTGTTGCGGGAGGCCATTTGGGATGAAATTACCCTCGCGCTGGATGAATTGCCGGCAGAGCAGCGGGAGATATTTATTCTGAATGAGATGGAGGAGCGCAGTTTCCGGGAGATTGCCGAAGAAACCGGTGTGTCGATCAATACCCTGTTGTCGCGAAAGCGATATGCCATACTTGCGCTGCGCAAACGGCTGCAGCGATTCTATGACGATTTAACAAAACAATAAACCCCTTTGGGGATTAAATGACTGTATTATGAAACGTGGATTGAAGTTTTTGATGTTTGGTGTGATGGGGCTGGCGGCGTTGGGATTGTTCGGACTGGTGACACAGTTGTTGTGGAACTGGCTCGTACCAGAACTCTTCCATGGTCCTGTAGTTACTTTCTGGCAGGCACTCGGTCTGCTGGCATTATCCAAGATTTTGTTCTGGAGCTTTGGTAAGGGTGGGGGCGGCCACTGGCGTCATCGCGGTGGCCCCTGGGGTCAGTATTGGGCACACAAGTGGCAGAACATGTCGCCCGAAGACCGCGAACGATTCAAGCAAAAGATGAAGGACAAGTGGTGTTCACCTGGCTATTCGGAAACTAAACCCGAATAAGCCTTCTGCAAACGGTTGTGGCAAAATCCCGGAATTTTTTTCGGGATTTTTTCAATAAAGCCCCAACCAATTCTAAAAACAGGCGTTACAGGAAACTGTGGAAACTTTGGTAATGCTAAAAGTTTCCATAGTTTTGCCCCCCTTATGGAAGAACAAGACATAAAAGACCGGATTATTCAGGGAGCCAAAGAGCTCTTCATGAAGTATGGTGTCCGCAGCGTGTCGATGGACGACGTAGCGCGGCACCTGTCCGTTTCCAAGAAAACCCTGTATCAGTATTTCGCTGACAAGGACGAATTGGTGACCACTGCGGTGACGCTGCACATGGATTCTGACATGGAGCGTTATAACAACCTGCACAAGACCTCCAAGAATGCCATCGAGGAATTGGTAATGATTTCATCCATCATGAAGCAGGAGTTTCAGAAGCTGCATCCTTCGTTGTTGTTTGACCTGCAGAAGTACCATGCAAAAGCATGGGCCGCCTGGATGGGACACAAGCAGGTGCACATCAAGAATTCTATTGTCAGAAATCTTCGGCAGGGTATGGAGGAAGGTTTTTTCCGGACCGACCTGCAGGTGGAGGTGCTGGCGTTGTTGCGACTCGAGATGATCCAGATGACGTTCGATGAGACCATCTTCCCGCCTGAAAAATTCAACCTGACGGAGGTGAGCCTTCAGCTCTTTGATCATTTTGTCTATGGACTCCTCACGGACAAAGGCCGGAAGGTGTACGAGAAATATAAACTTCAAACAAACAATTTAGAATCAATCCCCCAAGCGATATGAGACGTGTGCTTTTGATTGTGCAGCTTGTCGTTGTACCCCTCTTCCTGCGGGCTCAGCAGGCGACGCCCCAGGCGATGAACCTGGAGCAATGTATTCAGTATGCCCTGGAGAATTCCATTCGGGTTAAGAATGCGGAGTTGGACCAGGATATTGCCCGTGCCAAGGTGAATGAAACCATCGGCATCGGGTTGCCTCAGATTTCAGGCAGCGCCTCGGTTGTCAATAACCCCAAGCTGCCCCGCTTCTTTGCGACCTACAACGGGCCGGGAGGATTTCTGGGTGATTTGAGTTCGGTACAGGGACTACAGGTGGGTGATGCTGTTGCCGCCAAGAACCCTTTTCAGTTGCCCGCTTCAGGTAATGCCAGCATCAATATTAACCAGTTGATATTTAACGGGTCGTACCTGGTTGGTTTAAAGGCATCGAGCACTTTTCGTGAACTCGCGACCAAAACCCGCGAGCAAACCGAGCAGGATGTAATTCAATTGGTCACCAAGGCCTATTATTCAGTGTTGATCAATAAGGAGCGCATCACGCTTTTTGACAACAACATCGCCCGGGTAGACTCTTTGTTGCAGAATACCAAGGCGCTTAACACCAATGGTTTTGCCGAGCGCATCGATGTAGATCGTGTGAAGGTGGCGCTCAACAACCTGATGGCGGAACGGGACAAGTTTCTCAATCTCAATGAACTGGGAATTCAGCTTCTGAAATTTCAAATGAACTATCCGCAGGATGCACCCTTGGACGTAGTGGGCAGTATTAAAGATGTGGTGGTGGATACCGATCTGGATGCTTACCAATCGGGTTGGGACTATCGCAAGCGCCCCGACTACAAAGTGTTGGATGTTAATCGACGTCTTCAGGAATTAAACATCAAGAACCAATACGCGGCAGCCGTTCCGGTAATTTCAGCATTTGCGAACCTGGGTTATCAGACCCAGTCTCCCAATGTTCCGGGGGTATTCAAGACCAACACCCAGATTTCAGATGCCAATGGATTGGGTCCTGACAAATGGTACAACTTTTCGCAGGTAGGCGTAAACCTGAGTGTTCCGCTCTTCACGGGGTTATCCCGGACGTTCCGCATCCAGCAGGAGAAACTCAAACTGTTGCAAATCAATAATGGTTTTACCAGCCTGAAGAATGCGATAGATCTTGAAGTTACGCAGTCCGGTATTGCCTACAAGAACGCCCTGAAGAGCCTGCAGGCACAAAAGGAAAATCAGGAGCTGGCCAGCAATGTGGCGGAAGTAACTAAAATTAAATATGAGCAAGGGGTTGGGTCAAGCCTGGAAGTAACGGATGCAGAGAACAGCCTGCGCCAGGCACAGACCAACTACTATGCGGCATTATTTGATGCGATGGTTGCTAAAGTGGACCTGGACAAAGCTTACGGCAAACTGTTGCCTTCTACCTACGAAAAGAATTCCCTCATTAAATCTGAAAATAAGTAATTATGAAAAATACATTTTACCTGAATACTGTATTGATCATTGTCATGGGTGTCGCAGTGGCATCATGCGCCGGTGATGATAAAGCAAAGCTGGCCGAACTGAAGAAAAAGCAGGCGGAATTGAATGACAAGATCAAGGAACTGGAACAGAAAGTAGCCCTGACCGATACGAGCTCTGTCAAGTTGAAATCCAAAGAGGTAGCTGTGCTGGAACTCAAGCCGCACTCTTTTGATTATTATGTTCAAACCCAGGGTTCGGTGGAAGCCATTGACAACATCTTGATTTCAGCCAAGACCATGGGTGTACTCACCCAGGTGTTTGCCCGCGAAGGGGATGTGGTCACCAAGGGCCAGACCCTGGCTCAGATTGACAATTCGGTGATCGTAAGAAGCATTGAGGAACTTAAATCTTCCATCAGCCTCGCCAATACGGTGTACGAGCGTCAAAAGAACCTGTGGGATCAGAAGATTGGAACGGAAGTTCAATTTCTGCAAGCGAAGAACAATAAAGAAAGCCTGGAGAAGCGTTTGGCAACCCTGAATGAGCAATTGGATATGACCCGCATCAAATCGCCCATCAGCGGTTCGGTTGATGAGGTAGCCGTGAAGATTGGCCAGGCGGTATCACCCGGACAGCCTGCGTTCCGCGTGGTGAGCTTTGACCGTCTTAAGATGAAAGCCAATGTATCGGAAGCGTACGTTTCAAACATCCAGAAAGGCAACTCAGTGAAGCTTGTATTTTCTGATATCAATAAAGAGATGACAGCACGGATCACCTTCGTGGGCAAGACCATCAATGCATTGTCGCGCACATTCCCGGTGGAGGTGGAGTTACCTTCACAGGCTACTTACCTGCGTCCCAACATGAGCGGTGTATTGAAAGTCATCTATACCAATGTGCCCGACGCCCTCACCGTGCCGGTTAACCTGGTGCAGGATATCAATGGACAGAAAGTAGTCTATATCGCAGAAGCCGACGGCAAGAAGATGGTGGCCCGCAAGCGGGTAGTAACGGTTGCCGGTGTGTTTGACAGTCAGGCCCACGTTACCGGCCTTAAGGCGGGAGATAAAGTAATCACCGTGGGCTATCAGGGCCTGAACGAAGGTGAATTGGTTAAGATCTAATTATTGATTGTCGCCATGCAAGACATCGAAAAAGAATTTAAGCCCACCAGTTGGGCCATCGACAACAAGGTGAGCATCTATGTGGCTACCGCCATTATCTGTATCGCCGGTATCATGACATACATCGGACTGCCGAAGGAAAACTTTCCGGAGGTGGTCTTCCCGCAAATTTTTGTGGCAACTATTTACCCGGGCGCTTCGCCGTCGGACATCGAGAACCTGATCACCAAGGAGATCGAAAAGGAAGTGAAGTCCATTTCCGGCGTGAAGAAGGTTAAGAGCAGTTCGGTGCAAAGTTTTTCCAACGTCATCATCGAGTTTGAAACCGATATTGATGTGGACAAAGCCAAGCAGGAGGTGAGCGATGCGGTTGACCGCGCCAAGCCCAATCTCCCGACGGACCTAAAAGATGATCCGCAGGTAATTGATATTGACATCTCGGCTGTGCCGATCATGAACGTTAACCTGTCGGGCGACTACGACCTGCAGACGCTGAAGAAGTATGCCGAGCAGATGCAGGATGCTATTGAAGGTATCCGGGAGATCCGGCGCGTGGACATCGTAGGTGCCCTTACCCGTGAGATTCAGATCAACGTGGATATGTTCAAACTCGGTCTCGCCGGGGTGAGCCTGGATGATGTTGAAAATGCCGTGCGCAGTGAGAACGTCATTATTCCCGGCGGCCAGATTGCTGTGGGTGGCATGAAGCGCTCGTTGACTGTCAATGGAGAATTTACCTCTGCGGAGCAATTGGCCAATATCGTGGTAGGGTCTACCCGTGGTGGCAAGATTCTCCTCAAGGATATTGCTGAAGTGAGGGACTTCCACAAAGAGCAAGAGTCGTTTGCCCGTCTGGACAAGAAGAACGTGATTACCCTCAACGTGGTAAAGCGAAGCGGAGAAAACCTCATTATCGCTTCTGACCAGATCAATGAGATTGTAAAAAAATTCAAAGCTGAAGTGTTGCCGACCGGTGTGGATGTGACCATCACCGCCGATCAGTCGGACAATACCCGGACCACCCTGCACGACCTGATCAACACCATCATTATTGGTTTTATTCTGGTGACGATCATCCTCATGTTCTTCATGGGGGCAACCAACGCGATATTCGTGGGATTGTCTGTACCCATCTCCAGCTTCATTGCGTTCCTGGTATTTCCCAGCCTGGGCTTTACACTGAACCTGATGACCCTGTTCTCCTTCTTGCTCGCTTTGGGTATCGTCGTGGATGACGCTATTGTTGTCATCGAGAATACGCACCGCGTGTTTGATAATGGCAAGGTACCGATTCGCAAAGCAGCTAAGATTGCTGCCGGTGAAGTGTTCCTTCCTGTGCTTTCGGGAACCCTGGTCGTATTGGCACCATTTGTTCCATTAGCCTTCTGGCCCGGCGTAATCGGCAAGTTCATGTTTTACCTGCCCATCACGTTGATTGTTGCGCTGCTTGCATCATTGCTGGTTGCTTATATCATCAACCCGGTATTTGCGGCGGATTTCATGACGGCTCATGACCATGATCACGATGGTAAATCAAAAGTCACCAAGGGCTTCAAGGTATCCACCGTGGTATTTGGCGCCATCGCGGTGCTGTTCTATATCATTGGATTTACCAAAGGGGGAAGCGAGACGGTGCTGGTATCTGGTGAAGTAATTGCGGAGCCTTCCGGATATGTAGGCCTGGCCAACTTCACGGTATTCATGTACCTGGTTTATGCCCTCTATCATTTCTACCTGAGCCGTGTGATTTCTCACTTTCAAACCGACTTGTGGCCGCGCGTACAGAGTGCGTATAAGCGCAGGTTGACTGCCTTGTTGATTGGCAAGCGCCCCTTTGTAGTGGTAGCTGGTGTGATTGTGCTGTTCTTTTTCTCCATCGCATTTACAGGCTGGCGCAAACCGCCGGTCGTGTTCTTCCCGGACGGTGATCCAAACTTCATCTTTGCCTACATCACCATGCCGATTGGAACGGATCAGCACGTAACAGATTCTGTCACAAACCTGGTAGAAAACAAAGTGGTGGAAGTCGTTGGTAAGGATAATCCGATCGTAGAGTCAATTATCTCTAACGTGTCGGTAGGTGCTTCTGAAGATCAGTTTGCCGGCACCAATCCGCAACCCCACCTGGGCAAGGTGACGGTGGCTTTCGTCAACTTCGCCAAGCGTGATGGTCAGTCTACCAAGGTGTACCTGGACAAGATTCGTGAAGGCGTAAAAGGTGTGAAGGGTGCGGAGATTTCAGTGAACAAGGAGCAGGGTGGTCCTCCCACCGGTAAGCCTGTAAACATTGAAATCGCTGCCGAAGAATTTGCGTCACTCGTGAAGACAGCAGATCGGACCAAGCGGTTCCTGGATTCACTTCAGATTCCGGGCGTGGAAGAATTGAAGTCGGACTTTCAGAGTGACAAACCTGAGATCCTGATTTCCATCGACCGGGAGAAGGCCAACCGGGAAGGAATTTCCACCGCGCAGATTGGTATGGCGCTCAACACGGCCATCAATGGCAAGGAGATTTCAAAATTCCGCGATGCCAACGATGACTATGAAATCACCCTGCGCGTACGCGAGGATCTGCGCAATGATATTAATACCTTGATGAACCTGCCGCTGACATTCCGCGACATGGCGTCTGGAGGTCAGGTACGTCAGGTGCCCATGTCCGCTGTGGCCAGGATTGAGTATTCCAACAGCTACGCCGGAATTCGCCGCATTGACCAGAAGCGGGTGATCACGCTTTCATCCAACGTATTGAGTGACTATAACCCCAATCAGGTGGTTGCCGAGATTCAAAAGCAACTGGCAACCTTGTCTGTGCCGGATGATGTTACCATCCGCATGACGGGAGAGCAGGAAGATCAAAAAGAGACATCGGACTTTCTGGGCGTGGCATTTATGCTTGCCTTTGGATTGATCTTTATGATTCTGGTAACGCAGTTCAACTCGACCAGTAAACCGTTGATCATCTTGTCGGAAATTGTATTCAGTATCATTGGCGTGCTCATCGGCTTCTCCCTCTTCAAGATGGAAATCTCCATTGTTATGTCGGGCGTTGGTGTGATGGCACTGGCCGGTATTGTGGTACGTAACGGTATTTTGCTTGTGGAATTTACCGACCTCCTGCGTTCGCAGGGCATGGAACTGCGTGAAGCAATTGCCGAAGCGTCCAAGACACGTATGACTCCGGTATTGCTTACGGCGATGGCCGCTACCCTCGGCCTGATTCCGTTGGCCGTAGGTTTGAACATCGACTTTGTTACCATGTTCACGGAATTTAATCCGCACATCTTCTTTGGTGGCGATAACGTGGCCTTCTGGGGCCCGCTGTCCTGGACGATGATCTTCGGATTGATCTTCGGTACATTCCTCACTTTGTTCCTGGTGCCGGTGATGTACCTGCTGGTGGCCAAACTCAAAGAGCGGGTGTACGGCAAGGCGAAAGCTGATGCCATGGCCCTGAAAATGCACTAAAATAAATCTGACGGAAGGTCGTCCTTATCACGAGGACGACCTTCCTTTTTTATGCGAGCCCGTATTATGGTAATGTTCTTCACGATCATCTTCTTTCTCCTGGTTGATTACTATTTCTATCAGGGTGTTCTCGTGGCCAGTCAAAACTGGTCACCGGCATGGAAGAGTGGTGTTCGCATTGGATTCTGGATACCCACGGCACTTTGCTTCCTGGCGGTGATGTGGTGGACTTTTGGTAACCAATACTATTTCACTGCCACGACGCGCAGCTTCATCATTACCGGTGTTGTTGCCACGTACTTCTCTAAAATTCTGGGATTAATTGTGCTCTTCACCGATGATATACAGCGCGGTGTGCGTTGGGTGGTGAGTTTCTTCCGGGCCGGAGCCGATACCACCATAGCCGGACCCGTGATTCCCCGTTCGGAGTTCCTCTCGAAGTTGGCACTCGCCACAACGGCAGTCCCCTTTACGGCTTTTGCCTATGGCATCATCTCAGGTGCTCATGATTATCGCGTGCGAAAAGTCACGGTTAAACTGAAAAACCTTCCAAAGTCTTTTGATGGACTTCGCATCGGTCAGATTTCCGACATCCATTCCGGCAGCTTCTGGAATAAGACGGCCGTGAGGGGTGGTGTGGAGATGATGTTGGCTGAGAAACCGGATGTGATTTTCTTCACGGGTGACCTGGTGAACAATGAATCTTCCGAGGTAAAAGAGTATGTTCCGATTTTTGATAAGCTGCGGGCTCCACTGGGTGTTTATTCCGTTACTGGAAATCACGACTATGGTGACTATAAGAAGTGGGATTCCCAAGCACTGAAAAATCAGAACTTCAAGGACCTGATGGAGGCCCATAAGATCATGGGGTATGATCTGTTGATGAATGAGCATCGGTTTCTGCAACAGGGCATCGACAAAATTGCCATCATCGGCAATGAAAACTGGGGAGCTGGACGCTTTTCAAAATATGGTAAACTGGATCAGGCTGTTCAGGGCACTGATGAAGCGGCTGTAAAGATATTGTTGTCACACGACCCAACTCATTGGGATGCTCAGGTACGACCCAACCACCCGGATATTGACCTGATGCTTTCCGGTCACACCCATGGATTTCAGTTTGGCGTGGAGATAGGCGGAATCAAATGGAGCCCGGTACAATATGTCTACCGTCAGTGGGCGGACCTCTACAAGGAAGGCGAACAATACATTTACGTTAATCGGGGCTTTGGTTACCTGGGATATCCGGGTCGGGTGGGAATGCCGCCAGAACTGACCATCCTCGAGTTAAAGCGTGCCTGATAAATCCACGCGCTGATTTCCAGAAAATAGCTGTTTGATTTTGTCCCGGAAGGCTTTGCGCTGCTTCGGTGATAGGCCCTTGAGATCAAAGCGGTAATCGATTTCCCCTTCACGTCCCCAATGTCTGATGGTAAACGGCACTTTGTGCTTCACGTCCTGTTCGAACCTCTTGTGAAATGCCACTAGTTGGTCAACGGCTTTGCTATCGATGCCAGTGCCTACGCTTATGAAGTTCACCGAGTAGGTGTCGCCTTGTTGTTGCGCGTTAACCCCTGTGTACAGCAAAATAAAGATCAGTGTTAGTCGTATCATCCTGGTCTATTCGGTAAAGGTAACTTGTTGCCTGAATGCACGCGGTGTTTTCCCTGCAACCTTCAGGAAGATCCGGTTAAAGTTGGAAACATTGGCAAACCCCGATTGGAAACAGACTTCCTGAATGGTGCGATCGGGATGCATCAATAGCTGACAAGCCTGGCTTACCCTCACTTCGTGCAGAAAGTTGATATAACTCTTTCGGGTATGCAGCTTGAAGTACCGGCAAAATGCCTCGGTGGACAAATTCGCACGCTGCGCTACTTCGTCGATGTAAATACGCCGGTGGCTTTCCTGAAAAGTAAATTCAATGATGGAGTTCATACGACCTTCTTCACGCAACCGCAACAGGGAGGTTTGTAAGGATAACGTTTTTCGGTCGGCGGAATTGCACAACAGCAACAACAGCCTGAAAAAGGTCACCACCCGGTCCATTCCGGTGCTTTCCGGCAAAGCGGCAAGTAAGAATGCTGCGTGAGCCGCCGTTTCTTTACCGTATTGTATCCCTTGCTGACTTGCCGCCGCCAATTCGCGTACTGACTTCAACTCGTTTGTATTCCAAAGGGTCTTGCCAAAGTACTTCTCATTAAAGTAAAGCGATATGCTCTTTGATTGCCTCCGGGTGTGGGGTTGGTAGTAGGAGGGGTCACTCCTGAACACGTGTGGCAATCCACTGCCCAGCACGAACACATCACCGGTTTGAAACCGCCCTACATAATCGCCGGCTACCAGGGTTCCTTCACCTGATTGTATCAACATGACCTGGATTTCCGGATGCTGATGCAATTGATCATAGAAGTGGGGCAGGTTGTCCACCTGTACCCGTACCACCTCCTGCTCGGTCTGTGGAACGTTGAATGAAACAACCCTTTTTGACAGTATTTTAGCTTGCTGTGTCATGCTGGCGGATCAAAGTTATCAAAATAGTACCAATATTGACTATTTTCAGCGTCTGCACCACCCCTGTCAATGGCTACCTTTGGTCAAAAAACCAATACTGCTATGTGGACCGGAGTATACCCTGCCTTAACAACCAAGTTTACAGCCCAGGACACCCTGGACTATGCGCTCTTTGAAAAGAACCTGAAGTTCCAGTTGGAGTGTGGCGTAGATGGCGTCATCCTGGGAGGCTCGCTGGGAGAAGCCAGCGTGCTGAGCAATGAAGAGAAATTTGATCTGGTGAAATTCACCATTGAAAAAGTTGCTGGCAAAGTGCCGGTGATCATGAACATCGCTGAGGGCAGCACCCGGGAAGCCATTAAGTTGGCCCAGCATGCCGAGAAGCTCGGGGCTAAAGGCCTTATGCTATTGCCTCCTATGCGCTACAAGTCCGACCACCGCGAAACGGTGACCTACTTCAAGGCAGTAGCTGCCGCTTCATCGCTGCCCATTATGATTTACAATAATCCGGTGGACTATAAGATAGAAGTGACCCTTGCCATGTTTGATGAATTGGCCGCCATGCCGACCATCCAGGCTGTCAAGGAGTCTACCCGTGATATCAGCAATGTGACCCGTATGATCAACCGCTTCGGGGATCGCTTCAAAATTCTTTGCGGTGTTGATCCGCTCGCCATGGAGGAGATTCTGATGGGAGCCCATGGATGGGTGGCAGGGTTGGTTTGTGCTTTCCCGGCTGAGACCGTCGCTATTTTCAAATTGATCAAAGCCGGACGTGCTGCTGAAGCATTGCCGATTTACCGCTGGTTCCTGCCGTTGCTCGAATTGGACATCGATGCCAAGCTGGTGCAATACATCAAGCTGGCAGAACAAGAAGCAGGCATCGGATCCGAAATCGTTCGTGCACCCCGCCTTACCCTCGTTGGGGATGAGCGCGCCCGTGTACTGAAGATTATCCGCGATGGAATTGCATCGCGTCCTAAGTTACCGGACTACAAGCACCTTTAGTCCATTACCGGATGGAAGGCTTTGAGTGACTTTAACACTAACGAAATGCAACAGGAAACCAACATACAAGGAATTGATCAGGTGATGAAGCGCAGCCAGTCGGCTTTCCTGGCGTACAGGAACATGAAGGGTGCGCTGCGGGCTACTTTCCTGGAAGCCATCGCTACCGGGATTGAAGCGATCGGACCAGCATTGATTCAGCAGGCTATGGAAGAAACAAATCTTCCGGAGGCACGCCTTGCCGGCGAACGCGGGCGCACCTGCAATCAACTGCGACAGTTTGCGGCTTTGATCCGTGAAGGATCATGGGTGGAAGCGCGTATTGATACTGCTATTCCCGATCGGGCCCCGCTGCCAAAGCCCGACATCCGCAAGATGATGGCGCCACTGGGACCGGTTGTGGTATTTGGTGCAAGCAATTTTCCCCTGGCATACAGTACAGCCGGTGTTGATACGGCATCAGCATTAGCTGCCGGTTGCACGGTAGTATTGAAAGCTCACCCCGCGCATCCCCGAACGTCTGAGCTGGTCGCTGACGCCATTGCTGCAGCCGCCAGGCAGACCGGAATGCCGCCAGATACTTTTATTCATATCCATGCGCCTTCCTTTGAAGCCGGGAAGGCACTGGTGCAACACCCCGTGACGAAGGCAGTAGGATTTACTGGTTCCTTCTCTGGCGGCAAGGCGCTATACGACTACGCCACACAACGAGCTGAACCAATTCCGGTGTTTGCCGAAATGGGTAGCATTAACCCGGTGTTCATCCTGCCGGGCGCATTGAAGGCACGGAGTGAGAAAGTTGCCGAGCAATACGCTGCATCCATCACACAAAGTGTGGGACAGTTTTGTACCAACCCCGGTCTATTGGTCAGTCTTCAGTCGCCTGAACTGGATCGGTTCCGCAAGCAGTTGGGAGAAAAGCTGGCGGCCATCGCTCCCGGCACCATGCTGCACCCGGGCATCGCCTCTAATTTTGTTCGCAACCGGGCCAAGGCACTTTCGCAACAGCAGGTAAGTCTTGTAGCTGAATCCAAAGAAGCGCCCAAGGAGAATCAAGGCGTAAGTTCATTGGCCAGTGTCCCTGCATCTGAGTTTATCAATAACCCCGTACTGGCTGAAGAAGTGTTTGGTCCTTATTCGCTGTTGGTAGCCGCATCGGGCATCCAGGAATTGGAGGCAGCACTGGATAAGATACCCGGACAGCTAACAGCGACGATTATCGGTGAGGACGATGAATTGGTAACCTATGCCGGATTTATTCAAAAAGTTGCCAATAAGGTTGGGCGAATTATTATTAATGGCGTCCCCACGGGTGTTGAAGTATGTCCTGCCATGCACCATGGTGGACCATTCCCGGCTACCACCGATTCACGATTTACTTCGGTAGGCACGGATGCCATCAAGCGGTTTGTACGCCCGGTGTCGTATCAGAACTTCCCAGATGTCTTGTTGCCTGATGAACTCAAGGCTGGCAATCCCATGAACATCTGGCGCATGGTGAACAGCGAATGGAAGAAGGCCTGACTTTGAATGAATAACCTTATGCCTGCAAAAACTTTCTTTTGTATTGATGCCCACACCTGTGGGAACCCGGTCAGGTTGGTAGCTGGTGGCGGACCACTCCTGGAGGGAAAAAACATGAGTGAAAAGCGTCAGCATTTTTTACGCGAGTTCGACTGGATCCGCAAAGGGCTGATGTTCGAACCCCGCGGTCATGACATGATGAGCGGAAGTATACTGTATCCACCCTCTGATCCTGCCAACGACATTGGCGTGCTGTTTATTGAAACCAGTGGTTGTTTACCCATGTGTGGGCATGGCACCATTGGTACGGTCACCATTGCCATTGAACAGGGATTGGTGATTCCTAAGGTGCCCGGTGTGCTAAACCTGGAAGTCCCGGCAGGCCTGGTGCGCGTGGAGTACAAACAGGAGGGAAAGAAAGTGAAATCGGTAAAGATCCGGAACGTCAAAGCCTATCTGGCAGCGGAAGCCATCACGGCCACCTGCCCGGACCTTGGCGAGCTGACGCTTGACGTTTCGTATGGAGGGAATTTCTACGCGATCGTGGATCCCCAACCTAATTTTCCCGGACTGGAAAAATTCACCGCCGATCAATTGATTAGCTGGAGTCGTGAGCTGAGAAAGGACATTAACCGCAAGCATAAGTTTGTACACCCCGAGAACCCAACCATCAACGGATGCAGCCATATTTTGTGGGCTGGTGCCGTTATCGACCCGACGTCTACGGCCCGCAATGCGGTGTTCTATGGCGATAAGGCGATTGACCGTTCACCGTGTGGTACCGGCACCTCGGCGCGGCTGGCACAGTGGTATGCCAAAGGTAAACTCAAGCCTGGGCAGGATTTTATTCATGAGAGTATCATTGGTTCCAAGTTTATCGGCCGCATTGAAGAGGTGACTGAACTGCAGGGTAAGCCTGCCATTATTCCAAGTGTGGAGGGATGGGCCAAGGTATATGGATACAACACGATATCGATTGACCCGGAGGATGATCCATATGCACACGGATTTCAGGTGATTTAATTTCGCACATCAGCTATGAACAGGGTAGGGATTATTGGAGGTGGTATTGTTGGTTTGAGCAGCGCGTACTTTTTGCGCCGGGCCGGATTTGAAGTCACCATCATCGAGCAAGGCGAATTGCAGGATGGATGCTCGTTTAACAATGCTGGTATGATTGTGCCCAGTCACATTATCCCGCTTGCCGCACCGGGAATGATTGCGAAGGGAATTCGCTGGATGTTTGATTCGACCAGTCCGTTTTATGTACGGCCTCGTTTCAGCAAGGACCTTATCCGCTGGGGTTGGCAATTTTACAAGCATGCCAATGCGGCCCATGTAGCCAGGGCTATTCCGGCACTGAAAGAGCTGAGCCTGTTCAGCAAGACCGTGTATCAGCAGTGGGCGAAGGAACTTCCATTCGACTTCGGCTATCACGAGCGTGGCCTGATGATGCTGTATCAATCGGCTGAGGCCGAACATGAAGAGGCGGAGACAGCGCGCATGGCCAACAAGGCGGGTGTGGAGGCACAGGTATTGTCGCTGGCAGAGATTCAGAAAATGGAGCCTGATGTCCAGGTGAAAGCACGTGGTGGCGTGTATTATCCGGGAGATGCACACCTGACGCCAGCTGTTTTGGTACGCGATCTAATCTCCTTGTTGAAGAAAAGCGGAGTAGTTTTCCGCACCAATACCCGTGTGACAGGTGTAGTGACAGAACGCAACCAGGTCAAGGTGGTTCACACCAGTCAGGGAGACATTGAAATGGATCAATGGGTATTGGCATCCGGCTCGTGGTCAGGTACCCTGGCAGAGTCGTTTGGTATTTCACTGCCCATGCAGGCAGGGAAGGGGTATAGCTTTACGCTAGATCAGGTTGAAAAGAACACCCGGATACCTTCCATCTTTCTGGAGGCGCGGGTGGCTGTTACGCCCATGGGCAGCTCGTTGCGCTTTGGTGGCACCATGGAGATTGCCGGAGTGAACCATGACATCAACATGAACCGGGTAAAGGGTATTGTGGATTCGATACCGCGATACTATCCGGATATGAAAGTTGGGATGCCGGCTGTGAATAAAGTATGGCATGGTTTGCGTCCATGTTCGCCGGATGGACTTCCGTACATCGGCCGATCCACGACGCGGCCAAACGTGGTTGTAGCCACGGGTCATGCAATGATGGGCTTAAGCCTGGCTCCGGGCACGGGTAAACTCGTGGCAGAGATTGCAACACAGGAGAGGCCATCCATTAACCTGGGGGCATTCAGTCCAGAGCGCTACCCGGCATAAAATAAAAATGCCCTGTTTCCAGGGCATTAGATGTATCGAGGGTTGAGCCTTCTAGTCTTCGCGATTGAAACCGCCACGACGGAAGCCGCCACCACCACCACCGCTGCGGTAGTTGTTGGGTCTTT
>DNZD01000046.1 GCA_003504855.1 Cytophagales bacterium | reverse complement strand
AGGTGGAGTAAGAGCCCACCGCTCCGATGGCGACACCGGAGGCATGGTAAACCTTACGAGTTGAAAGGCCAAATAAGCCACGATCCAGTGAATGGCTCGTTCTTATCCCGATTCGTCGGGGTATCGTGGCGGGTAGGCTGATGGAGTCCGTTCGTGAGGGCGCGACCAGATAAATGATAGGGACTGTCCGCCGAAAGGCTGACGGAACAGAACCCGGCTTATGAGCTTGCATTTTTTTAACATGAAACCTGTTGCGTGAAAGCGCAGCAGGTTTCGCTATTTTTACCCCATGCCACGCATCCTCATCATCGAAGACGAACACAGCATCCGTGCCGTGCTCAAAGACATCCTCCTCGACCAGAAAGAACTGAAACTCGAGGTGGACGAAGCCAAAGACGGCGCTGAAGGACTCCACCTGCTCGAGACCAATACCTACGATCTCGCCTTCTGCGATATCAAGATGCCCAAAATGGATGGCATGGAGGTGCTGCAAAAGGCCAAAGAGAAAAACATCCCGACCCCTTTTATCATCATATCCGCACACGGCACCACCGAGATGGCGGTCGACGCTACACGGATGGGCGCCTATGACTTTTTGCAAAAGCCACCGGACCTCAACCGGCTGCTGATCACTGTACGCAACGCCCTGGACAAAAACTCCCTTGTCAAGGAAACCAAGTCACTGCGGAAGAAGGTGTCCCGGAAATATGAAATGATTGGTACCTCCGCGGCCCTCGCCCACATCCGCGAGATGATTGACAAGGTAGCCCCTACGGAAGCACGGGTATTAATCACCGGCCCCAATGGAAGTGGCAAGGAACTCGTGGCCCGCTCTCTCCATGAGAAGAGCAGTCACAGCGATGGTCCTTTCGTAGAAGTGAACTGTGCAGCCATACCGGGTGAACTGATTGAAAGTGAATTGTTCGGTCACGAAAAGGGTTCATTCACCTCCGCCGTCAAGCAACGCCTGGGCAAGTTTGAGCAGGCAGAAGGCGGCACACTGTTTCTCGATGAAATAGGCGACATGAGTCTCGCGGCACAAGCCAAGGTATTGCGTGCGCTGCAGGAGAACAAAATAACCCGCGTTGGCGGTGAAAAGGATATTCCCGTAAGTGTGCGGGTGATTGCCGCTACCAACAAGAACCTGAAAACAGAGATAGCCGAAGGCCGATTCCGCGAAGACTTGTACCATCGCCTGGGTGTAATTCTGATCCCCGTGCCGGCCCTGGCCGACCGAAAAGAGGACATTCCGCTACTGGTGGAGAAGTTTTTACAAGATATATCTCAGGAGTATGGATCCAGGAAGAAGACCGTGGAATCCAAAGCGCTAAAACTCATGGAAGCACATCCCTGGTCAGGGAATATCCGTGAGCTGCGTAATGTGGTAGAAAGATTGGTAATCATGTCCGGCGACAGCATATCGCCGGAGGACGTCCGGAAGTACCTGTAAGAAGTCGAACGCCCGTAAACGAGCGAAGGACTAGATACGGTTTTCGCTTTTCTTAACCTCTTTTTTGCTGTAGGTCGGGCAGGTATAAGAGCTGCAAGAGGATGCGATGAAAGCAACCAATGCGACCAGAGCTAGAATTCTTTTCATACAGGGGATGGTTTATAAGGTAACAAAATTAGGAATACGCCTCGCTTTTGCAAATCTGACACTGATTTTTGTCAGTTTGGCGATTTAAGCGGTCATCCGACGAGGAGATTGCACCCCCGCAGATCGCTGTTATCCATCCGGCCAAGTACCTCAAAATCACCGTTCTCATGTACCCTGCCTAAGTCCTGGCTTTCAATAAAAGCACAGGAATGGTGGTTTGCCAGGTCAATCACCCGAATAACCCCCGTCCCGCGGTATTCCGGACTAAACGGGTCATCGATTTCCCGGAGGAGCACCCGCATGGTGGGGGAACACTTGAATAATCCGGCCCCTGCCGAGTATGCCTGAGACAACAACTCGGTCATGCCGTATTCCGAATGAATCGCCGGCACGTTGAAACTGCGGGTGAGTATACCGTGAAGTTCTTCCCGGGTGATCTCCGGTCTTCTCCCCTTCATACCACCAGTCTCCATCACCACACAATGTCTCAGGTCCAATTCAAATTGTTCCGCAAGGTCCAGCAGCGCGAAAGTGACACCCAGCAACAGCACCTTTCTGCCATCGCGCAGGGATTCCAGCTTCGAGGCCAGGGCATCGAGGTCTTTGAGGTAGAAACCAGAATGGGGCGATCCACTGGCGACGATAAAGTCGTTGGCCATCGCCACCAACGATGAGCCGGTGCGCTCGAGGTAGGAAGGCAACAAACACAATACATGAAACTCGTTCAGCGGGCCATAGAACAACTCAAATGTTCTCCTTGCATGATGGAGGTAACCCGCCACGGACGAAACAGCATGACGGCTTACCTCAGCGCCCGTGGTTCCACTGGAGGTATATATCACCTCAGGCATCCACTGACCTGTCATCACCAGGTGGTGTTTGAAGAGCGATATCGGGAGAAAAGGGATATCCTGAACGGTAGTGATTTGAAGGGGGGCTACCCCGAGGTAAGTGAGGTATTGACGGTATATCGGACATTCCAGCGCCTGCGCACGAAAGAGATCCAGTGCCATGGCCTCAAAATCACCCGGCTGAGCCGGATTTAAATCACCGTCAATACTTTCAAATGTCTGCAAGCGTTTACAATTTTACAGATTGACAAAGGTACATAGAATGAGACGGTCGGGAAATTGGTGGGGTTTGGTCGCTATGGGGCTCCTGCTCATCTCTTCCTGTGCCGACCCGCCACAATACTCCCTGACGCCCTCCATCGAGTTTGACAACGTCATTTTCAAGGATGTTGCCGACCCCGCCGTCGATTCGCTGATCGTCTCGGTGAAGTTCAAGGACGGCGATGGTGACCTGGGCATTGATGCGACTGAAACCAGCGACCCCTTCAATGACAAGTTCTATTACATCTTCCCCAACGGAACGTTTATCACCTACAAGACCAAGCGAACGGACTCCCATTACGATACCCTGCCGGCCTTTGTGAAGCCATACAACTGCACCAACTGGGAGGTGCGCACGGTTAACTCAAAGATTGACACGTTCTATTACAAGGCGAATCCACATGCCCACAACATCAAGGTTCAGTATTTCGTGAAGAATTTTGATGGATCGTTTACCGAGTTCAAGTGGACCGAACAATTCGGATACCCATTCTGTGCCACCTCCTTCGACGGTCGCTTTCCGATCTTATCAAAAAACCTATCTCAAAAAATTCCACTGGAGGGCACCATCCGCTATGGCATGGTATCGTCTGGTTTTCTGGCGTTGTTCAGCATCAAGACCCTGAAGCTTAAAATCACCATTGAGGATCGCGCGTTGAATCAAAGCAATACGGTGGAGTCTCCAGAATTCACGCTGCAGTCGATCAAGCGGGGGGGATAAGCCGCTGGCATTTTGCCGCGGAGGCGCGAAGGCGCAAAGAATACAACTGAAGCTATCCAATTCTTCTGCATTCCGTATGGTTGTAACGGAATGCTAAATATCGAATATTATAATTTTGAATACTAAAGTGCTGTTCTGTATTGAAAGTTCCCATGACACTTGAAAAAATAATCCTCCCGCTGATTTTCGCTGATGCAATTCACCGCTGATTCCCACCGAATTCTTTGAAGACATAGCAACGAAGGTACTTCTGAGGTTGTTTGTTCCCGTATTTATTAATCAGCGTTAATTTGCGGTGCTTTCAATCCGCGCGATCTGCGGGAAATGCATTTCTGCACCAAAGGAGCTTAAGTATCTTACCTGGAACTCCGCGCCTCTGCGTCTCCGCGGCAAAAAAACTAATACAACGCCGGGAACCTCCCCGGCTCTACCTCCTGCATCAACGCATACACCTTATCTACCACATCTTCAGGATTAGGCTTCGAGAAATAATCACCATCACTGCCATAGGCTGGGCGATGCTCCGCAGCCGTAATGGTCAGTGGCTTTGAATCAAGATACTGATACGCTCCCTGTACCTCCAACACCTGTTGCATCATGAACGAGGTGGCACCACCGGGGACGTCCTCGTCAGCAAATATTACGCGGTTGGTTTTCTTCACCGAATCGACGATCACATGGTGAATATCAAACGGAAGCAAGGTCTGCACATCGATCACTTCACAGGAGATACCTAATTTTTCGAGGTCATGCGCTGCCTCCATCACCACCCTGCACATCGAGCCGTACGTGACAATGGTAACATCATCGCCGGTGCGGAGGATATCAGGCTTGCCCAGGGGCACGGTGAACGTATCGATGTTGTCCGGAAGTTTTTCCTTGAGCCGGTAACCGTTCAGGCACTCGATGAGGAGTGCCGGGTCGTCGGACTGAAGCATGGTGTTGTAGAAGCCTGCCGCCTGCGTCATATCGCGGGGCACCAGCACATAAATGCCGCGGATGCTTCCCAGGATCATGCCGATGGGTGAGCCTGCATGCCACACACCTTCCAGCCGATGTCCACGGGTGCGAATGATCAACGGTGCTTTCTGTCCGCCGCGCGTACGGTATTGCAAACAAGCCAGGTCATCTGACATGATTTGAATAGCATACAACAGGTAATCGAGGTATTGAATCTCTGCAATGGGACGAAGTCCGCGCAAGGCGAGCCCGATGCCCTGACCGAGGATCGTACATTCACGGATACCGGTGTCGGTCACACGCAGTTCGGTGAACTTCTCCTGCAATCCGGAAAATCCCTGGTTGACATCGCCGATTCGGCCCACATCTTCACCAAAAGCCAGGACGCGCGGGTCGCGGGTAAGTGCAGCTTTAAAACATGCCTGGAGCACTTCACGGCCATCCACCAACGGAGCTTGTTCGCCGTAAACAGGTTTCACTTCTTCCACCCGCAAGGCACTCCACTCCGATTGACTATACAGGTGTGAGCTGAAGCGACCGAGGTTCTCTTCTGAAGTGCGTTTCACCCAGCCAACAATCTTGTCGCGCACCGGAGAATCCTGGCCGCGAAGCAAACGCAAAGTCTTCTTGGCAGCCTTCACTGACTCGAGGCGTGTCGGGTTAATGGTCTTTACCAATTCCTGGCGGATGGCAGAGATCTCCGGATCAAGCACCATGGCTTCTTCGAGGTATCCGCTGAGTTCGTGCTGGTCGCGCTGAATATCTTTCATGAAAGCCTTCCACGCTGCATCCTTCTCGGACTTCGCGAACGCCTTGGCTTCCTTTTCAATTTCATTGAGTTCTTCGGGGGTACTGATTTCGTTCTCCAGGATCCAAAGACGCATCTTTTTGATACAGTCGTGTTCCGTCTCCCACTTCAGACGTTCCTTGGATTTGTAGCGTTCATGCGACCCTGACGTAGAGTGGCCCTGGGGTTGGGTCATCTCTTCGACATGAACCAACACTGGCACATGCTCTTCACGACAAACTTTTTCAGCCTTCTCAAAGATGTTGCACAGGGATTCGTAATCCCAGCCATTCACCTTGAAGATGTCATATCCTTTCTCATCGCCTACGCGCTGGAAGCCGGATAAGATTTTGGAGATACTGCCCTTCGTAGTCTGATATTCTTTTGGGACGGAGATGCCGTAGCCGTCATCCCATACTGCCGTGAGCATAGGCACCTGCAACACGCCGGCAGCATTGATAGCTTCGAAGAACATGCCCTCTGAAGTGGATGCATTGCCGATGGTACCAAAGGCGATCTCGTTGCCTTTGTTCGAGAGGTCGCGCAGGCCGGCCAGTTCAGGATTGTTGCGAAAGAGTTTGGATGCATAGGCCAATCCCACCAGACGTGGCATCTGCGCCGCTGTCGGCGACACATCTGCACTGCTGTTCTTCATCTTGGAGAGTTGGCGCAAGTTGCCCGTTTCATCGAGCATGCGTGTGGCATAGTGACCATTCATCAAACGACCGGCGGAGGCAGGGTCTGCTTCCACATCCGTGTGGGCATACAACTGGGCAAAGTATTGCCTGAGTGTAAGTTCGCCGATGGCCAGCATAAAGGTCTGATCGCGGTAATAGCCTGAACGAAAATCGCCGTTGCGGAATACCTTGGCCATGGCAATCTGGGCGATCTCTTTGCCATCACCGAAGATGCCAAATTTGGCTTTGCCCATGAACACTTCCTTGCGGCCGATAATGCTTGCTTCGCGGCTTGCGCATGCCAACCGATAGTCCGTTAAGATCGTGGTGATCTTCTTCTCAGAGAAGCGCGTCTTGATGGATTTTGTTTGCGGCACCGGGGTCGTTTAAATCAAAATTAGGGAAATAGACTCGTGTGGTCAAAGCTAAACTTTCATACCCAATAAAATAGGGTGGTCAGGTTCAGGAGCGAAAGAATTTGACCCAATCCCCTCCTTCCACCAAAGTTTCGGGGCCGGCCTGTCGATATAAATAGATGCCAATATCCTGCCCTTCCCACATTACTTCATCATAATAGTAGCCAACACTCAATTCCAATTCGTGTATGGCTTTCTCAACAGCCGGATCGCTTACGTGGAATATCTCGACGGTAATGGTGTCTTTCGGATTACCCGTGCGCACCGCATACGGCCATGATTCCAGTGCAAAGAGTCGAAAGCCAGGCAGTTGAGTCTCCCGCTGAAATTCAAGTCCATGTGCCAGGGGCAGATAATTGCTCATGCCGCGTCGCAAAGAGCCATAGAATGCATAGCAGGCGTGTCGGTTCATCGTGGAAAAGTTAGAAAATTAGGCATTTCAATCGTAACCGAAATCTTATATTTGCGGGCCCAGTCGAAACTGGTATTTACTTTAACCACGTTCTATATGATCATCGGCGTACCCAAAGAAATCAAGAATAATGAAAATCGCGTAGCGCTAACCCCTGCCGGAACGCAGGAACTTACCCGCCGCGGACACACGGTTCATATCCAAACCAAGGCAGGCGAAGGCAGCGGATTCAGCGATGAAGAATATGTGCGCGCCGGTGGTAAGATACTCGCTACCGCAGCTGAAGTATTTCAGGTGGCGGAGATGATCATGAAAGTGAAGGAACCGATCGAACAGGAATACAGCCTCATCCGCAAAGATCAATTGGTATTTACCTACTTCCACTTCGCCTCTTACGAACCATTGGCCCACGCCATGATCAAGACCGGCGCGGTATGTCTCGCTTACGAAACCGTTGAGCGCGTTGACGGAAGTCTTCCCCTGCTCGTGCCTATGAGTGAAGTGGCAGGCCGCATGGCCATTCAGGAAGGTGCCAAGTATTTGGAGAAGCCGCTGAAAGGTCGCGGCATTTTGCTCGGCGGCGTTCCCGGTGTAATGCCAGCCAAGGTATTGATCCTTGGTGGTGGTGTGGTCGGTACCAACGCAGCCAAGATTGCTGCCGGTATGGGTGCTGATGTGATCATTGCCGATCTCAATATCAATCGCCTGCGCTACCTCGATGATGTAATGCCGAAAAACGTACATACCATGGTATCCAGCGACTATGTACTGCGTGACCTGGTAAAGACCCATGACCTGATCGTTGGTGCCGTGCTGGTGCCAGGTGCCAAGGCTCCCAAGCTCATCACCCGCGATATGCTTGCCACCATGCGCCCCGGTACCGTGTTGGTTGACGTGGCGGTGGATCAGGGTGGTTGTATCGAAACCTGTAAACCCACTACGCACGAAAATCCTACGTACATCATCGACGATGTGGTACACTATTGTGTGGCCAACATGCCCGGTGCTGTGCCCTATACATCTACACTGGCACTCACCAATGCTACATTGCCGTTTGCCATCAAGCTTGCGTCACAAGGTTGGAAGAAAGCCTGCCAGGAGAGCATGGAGTTGCGCAAAGGTTTGAATGTGGTGCAAGGCAAGGTGGTGTACAAGGCCGTAGCCGATGCATTCAACCTCGGATATACCGACGTAAAAGAAGTGATAGGATAAAACTATATAACTCATAAAATAAAGCAGCTTGATGAAGGCTGCTTTTTTATTTTCTTCAGACTTACATTAATAGCAGCCATCTCCACGCTACGTATAAAGATGTATTTGCAGACATTAATCCCAGATCATTGTCCGTTCGAAAAACAATTCATGTAAATTTATTAGCATGAAAAGAGAATTCATTTCCTGTCTGTTGAGCCTGGTTTTTTCTGTGTGCACCTTTTTATCAAATGCTCAACAATTCACACTACAGATCCCCACCAATTCCATCCCTGTATACGGTGGCAGCAATGCCTTTGTCGACATTGATAACGACGGTGATTTGGACTTCATTGCTAACGGGCACATTCAAACAAATATCCTGAATGCATCACTTTATCTTAATACTAACGGGAACTTTGCCTATTCTGCCAGTTTATCAGCTACGCTACCTCCGTATGCTGAATCACCTGTTGGTCTGATCAACACCAACCATGATGACAGAATTGATATTCTTTTTATGGGACGCCGGATCGGACTTCCAGACCAAATAAATAGAAGTTCGATGCTGGAAAATACTTCTACAGGTTTCATCGATAAAGGTCCACTGCCCAACTTTGCACAAACCGATGGTTTTGGGTCGTTTTCGGTTGGCGATGTAAACAATGACGGCTGGATGGACATATTTGCTGCCGGCACTGTTGCGTTTGTCGGGGGAAGCCCGGTTAACGAAGGGCATCTATACATCAATAATTCGGGAGTTTTACAAGATCAGCCTGCATCCAGCTTTGACGGAGTCAGTTTGTCGTGCACCAGAATGGTGGACATCGACAATGATAAAGATCTTGACCTGATTGTTGCTGGGCAGGGGGTCAATCAATTCGGACGAACAAGGGTCTATGTAAATGACGGCCTGGGGAAGTTCACGGCCGTACCTTCCAACCTTATTAACTTACAGAATCCTACGATTGCCGTTGCGGACTACGATGGCGATCATGACATGGACGTATTGCTCAGTGGGCTAGACCAATCCTTTACTCAACAGACCAAACTTTACCGAAACAATGCTGGTGTTTTTACCGAAGTAAGTCTTGGTAATCAGTTAACGCAGACTGCCGTTGGCTTCGCCCAATGGGGTGACTACGACAACGATGGTGACATGGACATTCTGATCGCCGGCAACAATGAAACGAGTCCTCTGGTATCCATTCTTCGTAATGATGGGAGCAATCAATTCACCCGCCTAACGGATTCTGGGTTCAGTGATATTGGATACGGGAATTTGTCATGGGGTGATGCAGACAATGACGGAGATCTTGATATTCTTGTCACGGGTAATAACATAATAACAGTCGGTGCTTTCACGCCTGTCATGTACGTGCTCAAGAACAATAATTCCGCCAAAAATTTGGCCCCTTCTATACCTGGCAGTTTTACATTGGGTAATCCAGGTGATGGCACATTCAATCTGTCGTGGAGTGCCTCCACCGACGACCATACCCCAGCGCAAAGCTTAACTTATAA
>DNZD01000045.1 GCA_003504855.1 Cytophagales bacterium | reverse complement strand
AGCCTATTTTTGAACGAACCATTATTATTAGTTTAACGCCATGAGTGAACAAGATGCTTTTCTGAGTGCATGGTACACGGCCATGAAGTTGCTGGGTATTATTTCTTTTGCCGTCGCCCTGATCGTTTACCTGATCCACAATATTCGGGTATCTATGGTGAAGGAGTATAAAGACAAATATGATTTTTTGATTCGCAATGAGATCAAGTGGTATCGTTGGGCTACGTACTTTATTGCTATCGGTGTTGCTTTTCTGATCAACCTCTATGGATCCAACGAGGCTGGACTTAATAAGGTGGGGGTATGGTTTTTTGTGCGGATTTTCTTTGGTATTGCCGGCGGTACCCTGATTGGTTATGTTTCCTACCTGGTGCTGGAGTTTTACTATCCCACCAAGTTGAACAGCAAACTGAAGAAGTGGAGGTACATGCCCCGGGTGAATCCGAAAAGTGGGCATAAAATGCGTCTTCTTTCTGAAGAAGAGGAAGATGTTCACCTGGACGAGGGGCGCCAGGCCGAGGAGAGCATTTTCTCCATAGACTATGATGTCTGGCTGGACGAGAAGACCGGCGACGTGAAGATTGAGAAGTACCTTGGGCACCTTACCGCCCTCAAGTGCAACAATTGCGGATTTTACACCATGAAGGTGATGAAGGAGGAAATCACCCAGCGTTACGAAGATGAATCTCCCAAGGAGTTGCTGAAGCACTACAAGTGTGCTTACTGCAAGAATATCCGGGCAACAGCCTTTGTAATTTCCCGCAAAGAAGCTGATGATTATAAAAAGGACCCCAGCCGCGGCAAGCGCAATACCAAGAATATTGACATGGTGAAGATTGAAATTCACTCAATCCTTTCGGGTAAGCGTTTCTACGAATTTCCTTCGGTGGAACAGGCACAAAAATTTCTGGAGGAATTTGATTTGGACAAGGTAGCTAAGGGTTAATACATCCGATCCCGGTTGCCTTACGTATACAGTGATATATAATCGATTAACGGCTATGAAAAAACGGTTGGGAGTGTGGTTGTTTTGTGTGGTGATGGCGCATGCAGGTTGGGCTTCAGCGCCCGACACCGTGATCAAAGCCAAGCCGGTGTACGGCAAAGAGGCCAAGTTGGTAGCCGATGTGTTACGGCAGGCCCACTTCCGGAAGATGCCTTTTAATGATTCGTTGTCGTCGGTAGTTTTTGACCGGTATTTCAAGGAACTGGACAACAACAAGATCTATTTTCTTTCCAGCGATATCGAGCAATTTGAAAAGTATCGGTTTCAACTGGATGACCTTACCCGGGAAGGCAATGTGAACGTTGCTTTTGATATCTACAAGGTTTTTCAGGGACGCAACCGCGCACGGCTTCAGCAGGTGATTGACCAGTTGGTGAAGAAGGAGTTTGATTATACGTCTGATGAGTACTATGAAACTGACCGCGACAAGGCGGTGTGGGCTTCCACTAACCTGGTGTTGGATGACGAGTGGCGAAAGATGGTAAAGAGCCAGGCGTTGAGCCTGAAGTTGACCGGTAAGAAGCAAGACGAGATTACAGATCTGTTGCGTAAACGTTATGAGCGTCTGCTTCGGTCATACCAGCAACTCAATAGTGAGGATGTATTCAGTATGTACCTGAATTGCATAACGGAGGCCTATGATCCTCACACCAATTATCTTTCACCCAAAGCTACCGACCTATTCAAGCAACAAATGAGTTTGTCGCTGGAGGGCATTGGTGCCCGATTGCAGGTTGATAACGATTATACCAAGGTGGTAGAGATTGTTGCCGGCGGACCGGCCGATAAGTCTGGCCTCTTGCATCCCAATGACCTGATTACCGGTGTGGCCCAGGGGGTTGAAGGTGAGATGGTTGACGTGACCGGGTGGCGCATCGATGATGTTGTCAAATTGATCAAAGGTCCGAAGGGCACCATGGTTCGTTTGCAGGTATTACCGGCATCTACGGGCGTGAGCGGCCCGGCGACTACCATTTCCCTGGTTCGCGACAAAGTAAAATTGGAGGATCAGGCTGCCAAGAAGCAGGTGATTACCTACAACCAGAATGGCAAGACCATGAAGATGGGAGTCATTGTGCTGCCCGGATTCTATCAGGACTTTGATGAGGCACGCAAAGGCAATCCGAATTACCGGAGTACGACCCGTGATGTGCGGCGCCTGATCGGTGAATTGCAGGCAGAGGGCGTAACCGGCATCGTGATGGATCTTCGCAACAATGGTGGTGGATCATTGGCTGAAGCCATCAGCCTGACAGGCTTGTTCATTAAGGATGGTCCGGTTGTGCAGGTGCGTGATTCAAGAAGCCGGGTAGATGTATTTGCAGATGATGACCCCAAGGTTGTGTACACCGGGCCACTGGTGGTATTGACCAACCGTTTTAGTGCATCGGCTTCAGAGATATTTGCTGGTGCCATCCAGGACTATCACCGTGGGTTGATTGTTGGTGAATCTACCTTTGGTAAGGGAACGGTACAAAGTGTGATTGACCTATCACCCTACGTAAATGATCCTGATAAGGTAGGGGAGTTGAAATACACCTTTCAGAAGTTTTATCGGGTAACCGGTAGCAGCACCCAGCATAAAGGTGTAACGCCCGATATTCAATTACCAAGTGCCTTGAAGCCCGAGCAATTTGGCGAAAGTGCCAGTCCGAATGCGCTGCCCTGGGATGTAATCCAGCGCGCTGAATTTCAGCGGGTATCCGACATCGATGATAAACTTCTTGCTTCCCTGAAGAAGAACTATGCCGAGCGCCTGAAGTCAGATGCAGTGCTGAAACGGTATGAGGGTGAAGTGGCGGAAATGCGCAAGAACCTGGAGGAGACACGCATATCACTCAACGAAGCCAAGCGCCGTCAGGAAATCGATGAGGCTGAAAAGAAAAAGAAAGCCAATGATCCGCTCGACACCAAGATTACTTCCAAGGAAGGGATTCAAAATGAAGACCTCTCCAAACTCAAGGACGAATACCTCCGGGAGGGGCTGTTGCTCCTCTCAGACATTATCACAAAGCGAATTGGTTAGTGGGTAACGGCCACCGGGGTAAGCGTATATCCCTTCTGACGCAGCAGGTTAAGTAAACCCTTTTCGCCCTCCAGGTGCGCTACGCCTACAGTGATGAATGACCGTTTGGTGCTTACCATCTTTTCGATTTTGGGAAACCACTCCAGGTTGCGCTTGATATAGAATTCGTCCATGAACACCGGATTGTTTTCGGTGGGGTGTAGTGAATATTCAAATACTTTGTCCAGGTCTCCCTTGAGGAAGGCAATTTCCAACTGGTGGTATTCCTTCTTCTGCTGCTCAAAATTATTAATGCTGTGGAGCAATGCGGTCTCCTGGTCCTTCATCGGGAAAGCCTGAATCGCCTGTGCTTCACGGTCAATTTCTTCCAGGCTATAGGCATCCAGTTTGTATTTCTTGGCAAGCGTAAGCAATTCGATGTCGTAAAAGCGTACTTTTTCGCCCAGTGCCATCCTGGTCATGTTCATGGAGAGCGCCAGGGGAATCAGTCGGGCGAACTCTTTATCAAATTTCTTGGCAGAAATCTTAAACTCTTTGGCGAAGAAATCGGTTACTTTCTTGTAGTCTTCCGGCGACAGTTCTGTCTTCAGCGATTTTCCGGCTGGGAAGTGAACGGCCTTGTTGAGGTGCGATTGGGCGTGGTGATCGACCTGATCTTCAATGGCAAACAACTGACATTGGGTCATTCTTTCAGTAGCTTCTTTTGGCAGGTAGAATTCCCGTTGTCCGATAAACTTCAGGGTGCCCATGATATAAGAGGGCTTGGATAAACCGTTTCCGGAAATTTCCCAAAGGATGGAGTTCTGTGCGAAGGTGTAAGCTGCCAGGGTGATGAAAAACAGGGTGATCGATAGCCTTTTCATAGTCTTGGAATTGGAGAGCAAAGAAATGATAATTCGGTCAATATTGGAAGGTGGTCCGACGTAAGAAATGACGATTCGTCCACCCCGGACACGCATTTTTTGCCTATTTTAACCCGGATTTGTGAACTGGCATGAGCGAAGAACTACTTAAGACGATAATTCAACTTTTTGCCATTGTGGCGAAAGAGCGGATTACCGACGACGAAAGAACCAACATCAAGGAATTCCTTTCCCTGCACCTCAATCAGGAGGCGATCCGGTATTACCTGAACCTATTTGATGAGTTTGTAAAAACCAACCGCAAGGTGGCTGCCGGTGACCTCAGCAATGTTGACGAAGAGACGTTGCAATTCGTTGACGACTGGTCACGGATCATGCAGATATCCAAAAAGGTGAACCAGGCGTTGACCATGCCCCAGAAGGCTGTGTTGGTGACCAAGATCATCGAGTTGGTATTTGCAGATGGTCAAATTTCCGAACGCCAGGGCAACCTCATCTTCTATATCGGCGAAGCGCTCAAGATCCCCATGAAGGACCTGCAGGCGATGCGCACCTTTGTGATTGGTCAGGACAGCGAAGAGTTGAATTCGCGAAACATCCTGATCATCGACGAGGGTTCTGGTGATCTCCATCATGCCGGCCCCCGCATCATCGAACGCAACCTTACCGGTCTGATCGCGGTGCTGCGCCTTGCTGACGTAGAAACGTATTTCGTAAAGTACCTGGGTATCACCAACCTGTACCTGAACAGCCAGCCGCTGAAAAGCCGGAAGGTGGATGTGTTTCCAACCGGTTCAACCATCCGCGGAAGCAAGATCGAGCCCATTTACTATAGTGATATCGTCGGTAAATTCCTCAAAGAGGAGTCAGGGAGTGAGATCAGTTTTACCGCTGAGCATTTGTTCTATCATTTTAAGACTGGCCGCGCCGGTCTGCAGAATGTTACCATTGCCGAGCGTGGCGGAAAGCTGATTGGCCTTATGGGCGCCAGTGGTTCCGGAAAATCAACGCTACTCAATGTGCTCAATGGTTCAGAGCGGCCTTCAAGCGGACGCGTGATGATTAACGGTATCGACATCCATGAGCATCCTGAGAAAGTGGAAGGCATCGTGGGTTTCATTCCTTAGGATGACCTGTTGATGGAAGACCTGACCGTTTTTGAGAACCTCTACTTTGCCGCCCAGTTGTGTTTTGGCCATCATTCTAAAAAAGAAATAACGGAAAGGGTAGAGCGGGTGCTCATGAGCCTGGGCCTTTCTGAAACGCGTGACCTCAAAGTTGGATCACCCCTGGAGAAGACCATCAGTGGCGGCCAGCGCAAGCGATTGAATGTGGGGTTGGAACTCCTTCGCGAGCCGGCCATTTTATTTGTGGATGAGCCCACATCGGGGTTATCATCGCGTGATTCTGAAAATATCATGGACCTGTTGAAGGAATTGGCCCTTCGCGGAAAAATGATTTTTGTTGTTATTCACCAGCCTTCGTCAGATATCTTCAAAATGTTTGATACGCTGATCATCCTGGACGTCGGCGGCTTTCAAATCTACTACGGTAATCCGGTGGAATCGGTATCCTATTTCCAGGAGATCATCAATGCGGCGACGAAAACACCCGGAGCTTGTCCTGAATGTGGCAACATCAACCCGGAGCAGGTCTTTAATATTATCGAGACCCGGGTGGTGAATGAATTCGGCCGGTTTACGAATACCCGAAAGATTTCCCCGGGACAGTGGTACCAGTATTTCAAACAGAAAATAAAGATTCCCAAGGTTGATTTGTCTAAAGACCCGATCGTGGTGTCGCAACGGATACCCAATTGGTTCAAGCAGGTAGCGGTGTTTATTCAGCGCGATGTGCTGGCCAAACTGGCTAACCACCAGTACATGCTCATCAACCTGAGCTTGTCACCGGTGTTGGCGCTGTTCATGGCATACTTTGTCAAGTACTATGATGTTATAGGCACTGATCAACCGAAGTACTCTTTTTTCTATAATGACAACGTGCCGGTATACTTCTTCATGAGCGTGGTGGTGGCCTTGTTTGTGGGGTTGATTGTCAGCGCAGAAGAGATATTCCGGGATCGGAAGATTCTGAAGCGGGAACGATTCCTGCACCTGAGCAGAAGCAGCTACCTGATTTCAAAGGTCGCGGTGCTGTTTTCAATTTCTGCCGTTCAGACACTCACCTTCATGCTTGTGGGCAATGCAATTCTGGAAATTCCTTTGTCAGAAACCCGGTATTGGCTCATTCTGTTTTCCTGTTCCTGTTTTGCCAACATGTTGGGATTGAATATATCAAGTGCTTTTGATTCTGCCGTTACGATCTACATCCTCATTCCCGTTCTCGTTATACCCCAGTTGGTCATGAGTGGGGTAGTGGTGAGTTTTGATAAGTTTAATCCCGAGGTAGGCAAACCAAACGGCATCCCGATCATGGGCGAGATGATGGCATCTCGGTGGGCGTTTGAAGCATTCATGGTTACCCAGTACCGGGATAACCCTTACGAGAAGCAGTTGTATGAATATGATCGTCGGGAGTCTATTGCCCAATACAAATCGCAGTATCTGATATCTGAACTGGAGACAGTGCTATCAGAGGTGATGCGGGAAAGGTCACATTGGCGCGATGCCCGATATACAACTGTCGTAGAGGACCTGGAATTGTTGCGTACTGAAATCGGTTATGAGCTTGAAAAATTCGGTCCTGACAAGTTTCCGGATCTGGAGAAATTGCAGGTAGGTAAGTTTGACTCGGCGACGTTCATCCACACCCGCGACTTCCTGCGGTTGTTGAAAGAAGTATATATTATCCGTGAGGTGAAGGCCAAGAAGCAAAAGGACTCCCTGATAGCGGCTATGACAGACACCCCTGAAAAGAAATTGGCTTTTGAATCATTGCGGTATCAGTATGAAAACGATGCGGTGTCCAAAATGGTGAAAAATGCTACCCAGTCTTCCCGGGTCGTGCGCTACAATGGCAGGCTCGTGCAGAAGTTTTATCCGATTTACTTCTCTGATCACCAGCCAGCGAATGCCCTCGACTTTAGGGCAATCTTCTTTGCACCGACCAAGTTTTTTGCGGGTCGCACGTATAATACATTCTATTTCAACCTCACCGTGATCTGGATAATGACTATCGTTCTCTATGTGTTGCTGTACTTCGACGTGTTCAAGCGACTCGTGCATGGATTTGAAACCAGAAGAAAATACCGTAAAGCCATATAAGTATGAATTTCAAGAAACCAACCCTGCTTGTATTATTTGCCCTTATCATGGGTGCCTGTTCCGGACCTGCCAAACAAGAGTCACAGGCTGATGATGACGAATGGCCTACCCTGGATAAGTACCATATGACCATGGCAGAAGCATTCCATCCGTTCAAAGATTCTGCCAACCTGGAGCCTGCTAAGAAATTAGCTCCTGAACTTGCCCAGTCGGCAGATGCCTGGGCCGCAGAAGTGCTGCCAGCCAAAGTAAATAATGACAATACCAAAGCATTGCTCGAGGCACTCAAGTCCGACAGTCACCGGCTTGCCGACCTGGTGAATGCCGGAGCACCGAATGATTCCATCGGCGCTGCCCTGACAGCATTGCACAACAAGTTTCATCATATTACCGAAGCGTGGCACGGAGCTGAGAAGCACGAGCATTGACCGATGCTGAAAGTTGCCTGGGCCCCGACGTATGTCTTACCGTTGCCGCCATCGCACCGGTTCCCCATGAGTAAGTATGACGTTTTGCCACAGCAGTTGCTGCATGAGGGCACGCTGAGCACGTCTAACTTTTTTGCTCCGGAGCCCATTGCCTTGGAACCTGTACTTGCCGTACATGATGAATCGTATTGGCAACGGCTAAACGATTTGTTACTAACGCCCTCAGAAGTTAGGCGTACCGGATTCCCATTGGATGCCAGGCTTGTTGAGCGCGAGACGATAATTTCACAAGGTACCCTTCAATGCGCATTGTATGCCCTTGAGCATGGTATCGCGATGAATATTGCCGGCGGAACACACCATGCGTACGCCGATCGGGGAGAAGGCTTTTGCTTGCTCAACGACCAGGCCATTGCAGCGCGATATTTATTGCAAAATAGCCTCGCCAACAAGGTCCTGATAGTAGATCTTGATGTGCATCAGGGCAATGGTACAGCCCATATCTTTCGCGATGAACCACGCGTGTTTACTTTTTCCATGCATGGTGCTAACAACTATCCGCTGCACAAGGAGTCATCCAACCTCGATGTGGGCCTGTCTGATTTTACCCCTGACCAGTTTTACCTGCAAACCCTCGAAGCTAATCTTTCCGTGATCCTGGATCAGTTCCAGCCTGATTTCCTGTTCTATCAATCGGGTGTGGATATTCTCGACACCGATAAATTGGGCCGGCTCTCGGTAAGTCGTGAGGGCTGCCGACAACGTGACCGGTTGGTTTTGGAGCGCTGTAAGCGGCACCGGATTCCAGTGGTGGTGACGATGGGTGGGGGGTACTCTCCTGACTTCAGGGATATTATTGAAGCGCACGCCAACACGTTCCGGTCGGCCCAGGATATCTTCTTTTAAACGCAAACTGCTATCTTCACCCGCTACTATTATCTGGCATGAAAGGACAATTTCTCACCGAAACAGACAAGAAGAACTTGTGGTTTGTGATTGGTGCCTCCTCTGTGGGCACGCTGATTGAATGGTACGACTTTTATCTGTTTGGCAGTCTGGCGACGATCTTATCTGAACAGTTTTTTCCCACTACCAATCCCACGGTTGGCTTCCTGTCGACCCTGGCTACGTTTGCTGTGGGGTTTGTTGTGCGCCCGTTCGGAGCACTCGTCTTCGGACGCCTCGGCGACAAGGTGGGTCGCAAGTACACCTTCCTGCTCACGTTAATCCTGATGGGTGGCTCTACGTTCATGATCGGACTGGTGCCCGGGTATCAGGTAATTGGTGTGGCGGCGCCGGCGATCGTATTGTTCCTGCGCATCGTGCAAGGCCTCGCTCTTGGTGGAGAGTACGGGGGTGCGGCAACCTACGTGGCCGAGCATTCGCCTGCCGGCAACCGCGGATACTATACAAGCTTTATTCAAACGACGGCGACATTGGGATTATTTGTTTCTCTCGGTGTGATTCTCTCGGTTCGTCAAAGTGTGGGTGTTGAAGTATTCAGTGCCTGGGGTTGGCGCATTCCATTCCTGCTGTCAGCCATTCTGGTGGGAGTATCCATTTACATCCGGATGAAGATGGATGAATCGCCATTGTTTGCCAAGATTAAGAAAGAAGGTAAAGTATCCACCAATCCGATTCTGGAGAGTTTTGGCAAGAAAGAGAACCTGAAAATGGTATTGCTGGCTTTGTTCGGTGCTACCATGGGACAGGGTGTAATCTGGTATACCGGTCAGTTCTATGCGCTCACCTTTATCCAAAAGGTGTGCAACATTGAGTTTGTTCAGTCTTATTCCATCATTGCGATTGCTTTGGTGCTGGGCACCCCGTTGTTCATTGTTTTTGGCAAGATTTCAGATGCCATCGGCAGAAAGTACATCATGCTTACCGGCATGTTGCTTGGGGTATTGCTTTACCGCCCTATCTATCAACAGATGTTTAACATGTCGGATGTTAAGACCAAGACTGAACTATCTGAACGATTGAACATCAGTCGGACAACGGCGCCCAACAGTGCCGTGGTGACGGTCGTAACCCAACATACCTATTCGGACGAAACAATCGTCACGGAAACGGTAAAAGAAGATGCGGATGGTAAAAAGTCCGCACCCAAAAAGGAAGTCACCTTACCCAATCGATTGGTGGCGTTCATGATTCTGCTGGTGTTGGTACAGGTTGTGTTTGTTACCATGGTCTATGGTCCCATCGCCGCGTTTCTGGTTGAATTGTTTCCGACCCGCATCCGGTATACTTCCATGTCACTTCCTTATCACCTGGGTAATGGTGTGTTTGGCGGATTGGTACCTTTTATCGCTGTCTTCCTGGTGGAGCAATCCAAAACAACAGAAATGCCGGCCGGAGATCCGCTGGCCGGATTGTGGTATCCGATTTCAATTGCTGCCATCTGCTTTGTTGTAGGGTTAATTTATTTGCGTAACAAAGCACCGCTCTCGGTCGACTGATCATGGCCAAAAAGCAATCACAGTGGGTTACCATTGGAAAGCGTAAGGTCGAATTATCCAACCTGGACAAGGTGCTATTTCCGGAGGATGGCATCGTCAAGGCCGAAGTAATTGAATACTACCTCAAGATTGCACCCACACTATTGAACCATGTCAAGGGTCGGGCCCTGACACTCATCCGGTTTCCTGATGGTATTCATGGTGAGATGTTCTACCAGAAGAACCGACCTGAGTGGGCACCTGACTGGCTCGAATTTGCACGCCTCGGTAAAGAACAGAAAGACTACATCATAGCCACCGAACCTGCATCACTGGTGTGGCTAGCCAACCTTGCTTCCCTGGAATTGCATCAATTGCACAGCCGTAAGCCCAGCTTTGACAATCCCGACTACATGGTCTTTGATCTGGACCCGCCAGAGGGTGCGGACTTTAGATCGGTAGTACCGATTGCGGAATCTCTGCGAACCTTCATTGAAACTTTCGGATATACGGTGTTTCCCAAGACCACCGGCGGCAAAGGAATACACTTGTGTTGTCCGCTGGAACCCCGTTGGGATTTTCATGCCGTGTTTGAAGCTGCTCAGTCTATTGCACAACCTTTTGTTGATCGGTATCCCAAAGAGACCACCCTTCACATCAAGAAGGAAGCCCGGAAGGGTAGATTGCTGATTGATATTTACCGCATACGCTCCGGGCAGAGCATCGTTTCTCCGTATAGTTTGCGAGGCAGGGTGGGTGCACCGGTTTCCATGCCGCTGACCTGGGATGAATTGCACAGCGTAAAGAGCCCTTTGGAGTTTAACATACGTAACGCACTGGATAAGGTAGTTGCGGATGGCGATGCGTGGGAAGGAATAGGCGCCTTCGCTGTCGAATTACATACACAGCGTCGGAAGGTTGTTGCCAAAGAGTTGCCGCCGAACCGGAAACGAAAAACGCCCGAGCAATTGGCTTCGTATGAAAAGAAACGCGATTTCACACGGACGTCCGAGCCGGGTCCTTCGCTGGCAGAGGGAACAGGCAGCAGCTTTGTGGTACATCGGCATCATGCTACCAACCTCCACTATGACCTCAGGTTAGAGCAGGACGGTGTCTTGAAATCGTGGGCGGTACCCCGCGGACTCCCTCCGCATCCGGGTGTGAAACGACTTGCCGTGCAAACGGAAGATCACCCGATGAAATACCTCACCTTCAACGGCACCATTCCCAAAGGCCAGTATGGAGGAGGAGATATGTGGATTTACGCGTTGGGTAAGTATGTCATCACCAAAGAAAAGAAGGACGGATTTTACTTCCGCCTCAACAGCAAGGAAGTGAATGGTGAATACCGGATTTATCACACCAAAGACAAACAGTTCCTCTTCGAACGGGTGGATACACCGCAGGTGAACTATCTCCACGACAACATCGAACCAATGCTTTCTGACAGCGCCGAGGAGGTCCCGGTGGGAGATGAGTATCTGTATGAAGTGAAATGGGATGGTATCCGGGCGCTGATATCGGTGGAAGACGGACAAATCCGCATCCGAAGCCGAAACAACAATGACATTACGGCCCAGTTTCCAGAGTTGCATACCGTGGACAAAGCTTTCCGGGCTACCTGCGGACTTTTCGATGCTGAAATCGTTTGCCTGGATAAAACGGGAAAGCCGGAGTTCAAGAAAGTGATTCACCGTCTGATGGCGCGGGGTGAAACCAATATTCAGAAGCTTAGCAAATCGAGTCCTGTTTATTGTTACGTGTTCGACTGTCTGTATCTGGATGGCAGGCCGTTGATCAATGAGCCGTTGCTTCGCCGTAAGGAGTGGTTGGCGGATGCCATGAAGAATGATGGCGCCTATCGGATCAGCGAAGCTGTGGATGACGGACCTTCGTTGTTTGAGGCTGCCCGTGAGCATTCCCTGGAGGGAATCATGGCCAAGAAGAAAGACGGCAGGTACCTGCCTGGCCGCCGAAGTGATCTGTGGTTGAAGGTAAAGGTGCGTAACACGGTGGAGTGTGTCATCGTCGGTTATACCGAAGGCAAAGGAAACCGGGGCCAGGTATTTGGGGCCTTGCAGATCGCCGAGCGGAAAGACGATCAACTGATCTATCGCGGAAAAGTAGGTACCGGCTTTGATGACGCCGGCATGACAGCGTTACTGAAAGAAATGCAATCGCGGCAGCTGTTGAAGAAGCCGGTAATTATGTCCGGAGGTAAAGTGGTGGATGAAAAGATCACCACCTGGCTGGAGCCTGGGTTGACATCAGAGATCAGCTATGCGCAGGTGACCAAAGACCAAATGTACCGTGAGCCGGTGTTTCTCCGTCGCCGTCCCGATCTCGACTAATGGCTATTTGCAGGCTTTCTGCCTGATGGCGGGATCAACTTTTACGCCCAGTTTGGCGGCGGCATTAATGTCCTCACAAGCTTCTTTATAAATACCCGCATTGGTACGGGCAACGCCCCGGTTGTATAGGGCCAGCGAATAGTCAGGATCGAGCTGCAACGCAGCACTGTAATCGGAGATGGCCTCTTTCCACCTTGCCAGTTTTGACTGCACGTTGCCATGGCCCAGCCAGGCTTTTGGGTTCTTGTTGTCTAGTTCGATCGCCTTGCTGAAATCTGTGGCCGCACCAGCCAGGTCGCGCAACTTCTCTTTGACAATCCCACGGTTGACATAGTTCTCTGCATCCAGCGGCTCCAGCCGGACTACTTCATTATAGTCCTCCAATGCTCCTTTGAGATCATTCTTCTCCAGGCGCTGGTAGGCACGTTGAGCGCGGGGATAAGGAAGACGTTCATTTTTGGAGATGGCATCGGTGAGTAATTTTTCTGATGCTTCAGATTCGCCGCTGGATTGTTTGAGCAATGCCAGGTTATGCAATGCCAGTCCATTTTCCGGATCAAGTTCGAGCGCCTTTTGTAAGTCGGCTAGAGCCCCTTTGTGGTTAGCAGCCTTGGATCGCACCTGACTTCGGTTGATCAGATACAAAGGATTCTCAGGGGCCACCTTCACGGCAGAATCCATCCAGGCCAGCGCCTGGCTGAAACGTTTGAGGTTGCTCTCGCAAAGTCCCAGGTAATTGTAGATGTAGTCTTTTGAATCGCTGTGCCGGGTGGTGATGCGCACTGCTCCTTCATTGTATTTCTCCTGGCTGTACCGTACCATATTCGTTTCACCAGGTGGCATGGTAAGGAGTTTGAGAAAGTCCTGCCTGGCCGGCAACCATTGTTGTGCCTCGAAGCGGAGCAGGGCACGTTCAAAGAGTATTTCTGAATTGTCTGGCTTGAGATCGACATAAACATTGAAGTCGGTGAGGGCTTTGGCTTTTTCTCCAAGTTGTTCGCGCACGAGACCCCGCAGCCGGTACGCTTCGGCAAAGTAAGGATCGAGCCGGAGGCATTCTGTAAAGTGTGCCTGGGCGCTGACATACTCTTTTTTGGCCATGGACTGCTCACCCCGCTCAAAGTAATAGGCAGGCGTCTTTTTGTCCTGGGCCCTAACGGATGCAAAAATCAGGGTAAGTAGTCCTAAAACGAAGAGCTTTCTCATATCTGCACAAAATCAATGGAAGGAATGAAACTTCCGGGCGCTTTGATTGTTAAAAATAGCATATGGAAACTACAAAAAAAGCAAAGCGTAAGTCCGGAGCGTCGACCACAGACAAAATCCTGGCCGCGTATCGCCAGCACGTTCTCACCGAGGGCAAGCAGCCCGGTTCGGTGTTTGTTTTTTGCCAGTCGCTGGGAATTCAGGAGGGCGCCTTCTATGATTCATTTGGTTCCTTTGATGCCATAGACAAGGCGATATGGACGGCTTATTTCGAGACCACCAAAGACCGATTGGCAGCAGACGCCAGCTATGCGTCCTTTAGCCTGCGCGAAAAGATTCTTGCCTTCTATTTCACGTTGGCGGAAGTGTTAAAAAATGATCGAAGCTTTGCCATTCATGGACTGAAGGCGTCTAAGCATAGTCTGTTTCCTCCCGCCTTTATCCGATCATTCCAGGAAGCGTTCACCAGCTGGCTCAATCCCATTCTGCAGGAAGGAAAGCAGCAAGGAGAGGTGGCTACCCGCCCCGGGCTAGATACCCGTTACGATAAGTTGTTTATTGTGCACCTGATGTTCATCCTCCAGTTCTGGAGCCACGACGACAGCACTGGTTTCGAGCAGACCGATGCAGCCATTGAAAAGTCGGTGAACCTGGCCATGGACCTTATCGGTAAAGGGATACTTGACAATGCCCTCGACTTTGGGAAGTTTCTCTACCAGCATGCCCGATAAGACCTACCATGAAAGAACAGACTTCGATTCCCATCAGCAAAGTTCAGCGCGCCTCAAAGTTCCTGACGACCGGCTCTAAAACCGGTCGCAACTACCTCAAGCATTATGGCAAGAA
>DNZD01000265.1 GCA_003504855.1 Cytophagales bacterium | reverse complement strand
TCCTCATCGGCATGAGCGAACGCAGATTGGGGTATTTGTTGCTGTACAGTGTGGCCGCCGGACTCCTTTGGGCAAGCACCGTCGCACTCATCGGCTATATCGCCGGCGCCCTCTTCGAACTGACGCCCCAGTCATTTGAAGAACATGTCGGCTACATCATCCTTGGCTTCGCCGCATTTGGCTTGTCGGTGGGATTCATCGTACACCGCTTCGCCAACCGGAAGATGGGTATCTGATTACTCGTAACGCAAGGTATTCGAGGGATTCGTCATCGCCGCTTTCCAGGTCTGGGCACTGACGGTCATCAACGCGATCACCACTGCCACCACACCCGCGAGAATGAATGTGAACACACTTATGTCGATATGGTAGGCAAAGCTGCCCAGCCATTGATTCATGAAGTACCACGCCACCGGCCACGCCAGCACGTTGGCAGCCAGAATCAGATAGATGATCTCTCTCGACAACAGCATCAGGATGTGGGGCACGGTGGCTCCCAACACCTTGCGCACTCCAATCTCCTTGATCCGCTGAAGCGTATTGAACGTCGCCAGTCCGAACAGTCCCAAACAGGCAATGAATATGGCGAGCCCGGAAAACACCGTGAACAGTTGTCCTTGTTTTTGCTCGTCGAGGTACAAACGCTGATACCGGTCGTTGAGAAACTGATAGTCAAAAGGCCGCAAGGGGAGGAAGTCCTTCCACACGCGCTCCAGGTGGGCCAATGCTTCCTGGGTTTGTGCACCGTTTAGTTTCACGCTCGTGACATTGTAGTTACCGGACCTGATAAAGAAGATCATGGGCGCAATCTCCTGATGGAGGGACTCAAAGTGAAAGTCTTTCACCACGCCGATCAGTTTACCGCGCACCCCGCCATACAGGAAGTCCTTGTCTACACCTTCACCCGGACTGGTCCATCCGATTTTGCGGGCGGCGGTTTCGTTAATGATGAATGAAAGGCTGTCGTCAGTGGGAATGTTTTTGGAAAAATTGCGACCAGCGGCCATTTCAATTTCGTAGGTATTGAAGAACTCATAATCGATGGCCACCATTTTGAGGGTGACGCCACTGGGTACAAGGCTGTCGCCTTTGGTGACACGGGCTTCCCCATTGCTGTCCAGCAGACGGCCCGTTGGTAGTCGGGATGATAGTGCAACGTTTTTGATGGACGTGGACTTTACAAGTTCATTGTAGAAGGCATCATAGTTATTTGACAATTCCCTGTAAAGCGGTAAGGTTACCACCTGGTCTTTGGTAAAGCCGAGGCTACGGGTATTGAGGTAGCTCAACTGATCGATGGTGATGAGGGTGGATATAATCAGCGTAATGCTGATGAAAAACTGCATCACCACGAGTGTTCTGCGGATACCGCCTTTGCTGCGCGTGGTGCCGGTATTGCCCTTTAACACACTGGCCGGGTTAAAAGCCGAGATCACGAAGGCCGGGTAGAGTCCGGCGAGGATACCTACCATCACCGTGAACAGAATCGCACCTATATATAATGAGATATTGCCGGCGGGCAGCAGGGAGAGGGCTTTGCCGGTAAAGCGGTTAAGCCAGTCCAGGGCAGGGGTTGCAATGACCAGGGCCAGGATCAGCCCGAGGAAGGCAACCAATACCGATTCACTGAGGTATTGAAAGATCAGCTGGTTCTTGTGGGCACCAACTGCCTTGCGCATGCCGACTTCTTTGGCGCGCTTGGTGGCGCGTGCGGTGGACAAGTTGACAAAGTTGAAGCAGGCGATAAGCACAATGAAGAGACCAATTACCGCCATGAGGTACACGTTGCTGATATTCCCATTCACTTCGATCTCATCGTCGAGGTGGGAGCGGAGATGAATATCCGTTACTTTTTGCAGGAACAAAGTGGTGCGTTTCGAGGCCACGAAGTCTTCGGGCGCGCCGTAGTTTGCTTTCGCAAATGGGCCGTAGTGCCGGTCGAGAAACCCGGGGAATTCACTTTCCAGTTTAACAGCATCTGTACCCGGCTCGAGGAGGAGGTAGGTTTGGAATGCGTTGTTGCCCCAATTCGTTTCCAGATTCTTGCGACCGTAGATGGTACTGTCGTTGAGGGTGGAGAACGACATCATCACGCGGGGGTGCCAGTGTGATTCGATGGGAAAGTCTTTGTAGATACCGGTTACTTCCAGGTCCAGTTTCTGGTCGGCTTTCAGGTGCTTGCCGATTACATCCGTTGTTTCAAAATATTGTTTGGCGGCTGACTCCGACAGCATCACCGTGAACGGTCGTTCGAGCCCCGATGTGGGGTCGCCGGCGATGACGGGAATGTCGAAGATGCGGAACAGGTCAGGCTCCACCATAAAGAGTTCTTTCTCCTGGGATATTTTTGATCGTTCGCCATTTTCCTCGATAGACAGTACCACACTGTTGTTCAGTGTGCGGGCCATGATCTCAATGTTGCCAAAGTCATTCTTCAGCAATGGGCCGATGGGAGGAGCCACCGACGACAGGTGCAGGGTAGATACTCCTTCCGGGCTTTTGAAGTTGCGGGTGACGCGGTAGATACGGTCGGCGTTGGCGTGCTGTTTATCGTAGCTCACTTCGTTCGACACAAAGAGGTAGATGAGCAACGAGGCAGCGATGGCCAGGGCCAGGCCAGCTATGTTGATGAAGGCCGTGAGCTTGTTGCGGAAGATGCTGCGAAAGGCCGTTTTGAGATAGTTGCGGATCATGCTGATTTACTTATTTGTGGGTAACTGATCGAGAGACTATAAGTTACAGTTTAGACTTGCGGTTCGTAATAAAAGTTGCACCCGGGAAGGGTCAATAATTGTTCCGGGACCTGATCGTCGCAATCCGATCCCCATTGCATGATTTGCGGACTTCGTGATGTACGCTATCGGACGGTATTTGTTCGGGATTGGATAAGGGAGGGGGTTCCAGAGCTTCCCACCGTGCCTTCCCCGACAGTTCGGGGTTCGCGCATGCTACACTGATCAATCTATCGTCAGTTCAGCTTCAATTGTATATAAGCGGCTAAATCCTGAATATTCGTTTTATCTTTATTCAATCTGTTTGTTGGGTTGAAGGGTGTGATTAAAGTAATTGATAAATCATAGATTATGCGGTGTGGGATCAGATCATGTTGTTTTGTGGTGGCAGGGTTATTGGGGTTCTTACCCATGGGCTACGCCCAATCTGTCGCATCAGCCAACCCGGCATCGTTTACCCTAGATTCGAAAGTACTGAATGAGAAGTGCAAGGTCTTTGTGTATCTGCCGGAGCCATATGAGGCAGGTACAGAGGCCTATCCGGTGGTATATGTATTGGATGGGGAGTATTATTCTTCCTTTACCGCCGATGCTGCTACGTTGCTTGCCCAAAGTCAGTTGGCTCCGAATTGTATTGTCATTGGCATTACGACCAACAACCGACAGCGCGATTTTTCTCCACCGCTGGATGAGGATTCCGGGCAAACCCAGGATTTGAAATTTGCCGGAGGTGCGGATAATTTTCTGGTGTATCTCAGGAGTGAGTTGATTCCTGCAGTCGATGCCAGGTACAGAACTGCGCCCTATCGCGTCCTCATCGGACATTCTGCGGGTGGATTACTTGGGTATTATGCCCTGTACAAAACACCTGATCTTTTTCAGGCCTTGGTATCGGTTGATGGCAGCACGTGGTGGAACAAGGGTAAAGTAGGCAAAGCGGTGATAGAATACCTGAGTCAGCACCCCGGATACAAGGGCAAAATATTTGAGTGCAGAAAGGATATCAAGATACCCGTGCGTTTTCCGGCCAATGTTGAATTGCTGACTTATCTCGATCAGAAGAGACCTGCAGGGTTGGAGTACAATTATTTGGAATTGCCAAATGAGTCGCATGGCACAATCGTGTTTCCCGGAACGTATTATGGATTGAAGGGGATATTTTCAGGCTATATGAAAAAATGAATCAGTGCCATGGTTGATCTGACCGTTACATTTGAACAGTAATGTTCGAAACTGAACTCCTTTCCTGGCGCCACCTTTGAATACGAAGCACCCGGGGCATATCGGTTCATGGCATTATTGTTGAGCAGTTGAAGCGCTCACGGCCTAACCACTGCTTCCACATGATCCATCCTGCCAAACAAATCCTCCTCTGGCTGTTCTTCTGTCTTATCCTGACAGCTTGTTCTTCAGTGGATCCGGATGTCAAGCGCACCAGGATTGATGAGTTTCTGAACTACCAGGCACAACTCAATAAATTCAACGGCACGGTACTGATTGCGCAGGGAGACAAGATCCTGCTCACCAAAGGATATGGCTACCGGAATGTGGAGAACAACGTACCCCACGACACCAGCAGTGTATTTCAGATTTATTCCATCACCAAAACGTTTACGTCGACCCTGATCTTCAAACTCATCGAGCAAAAAAAGTTATCACTGACCGACCCGCTGAATAAGTTCTATCCCGCTTTTCCGAATGGTGACAAGATCACCATCGAACATTTGCTTACCCATACGTCGGGTATCAATGACGACAGCGATCCAAACGCACCACCCACCGAAGCATATCGGGTGGCCCGCTTTGGCAGTAACACACCTCACTTTGCTCCCGGCGAAGGATGGTCCTATTGCAATGGCGGCTATCAGTTGCTCGGCTACATTATTCAAAAGGTTGCAGGAATGTCCTATGAACAGGCAATCCGCAAAAACATCTTCCAGCCATTGGGTATGTCTCACAGCGGCTTCGATTATACAGCCTTGTCACGACCGGAGAAATCAACGGCGTATCGCGTGTTCACCAACAACAACAAACAGATCGCGGTGTTGTACGACTCGGCAGGTCCTTTTTCGGCGGGTGCCATTTACGCCACAACCGGTGATCTGTACAAGTACTATCGCAGTTTCAGAACACATCAGATCATTGGTGCGCGGTCACAGGAGATGGCTTTTGCGCCATCCAAAACAAACGACGGCTATGGTTACGGCTGGCAATTGAAGAAGGAGACGATGCAGCCAACTGTAGTTTCACACAGCGGTGGCGCAGCTGGTTTTCGATCTAATTTTGCCATGATACCCGGGGAGGGGATCTGTATTATTATCCTGAACAACCATGAGAATGCAAACCCGGAATACCTCACCGGTAAGATACTAGAAATCCTGCATGACAAGCCTGTTGAACTGGTTCCGGAAGTCACGCTGAAACCGGCAGACCTCGAAAAATGTGAAGGTGCCTTCTATTTTACCAAGCCGCGACAAATGATGGCTTATACTTCGGTGGTAGATGGGCGACTGGCCATTGATGTTGATGGCCAGGGAAAAATGATTTTGGTGGCGAAGGATGCCAATACATTCATTCAGGATGAGGCGCATGCTGAATTGAGGTTCACAAAAGAGGCAGAAGGTGTGTACACAGCACTTGAAGTCGACCAGGGTGTATTTCAAAAGATGGGGGGTACCCGCATTGAATCCGCCTGGGGAATTATCGGCGATGCTACTCCCAAAGGGTGGGATGAAGCTTCCCCTGACCTGAAGCTCACAGAACAAAAGCAACCACCCGGTCTGTGGTTTATTGAGAACGTTGTCTTGAAGAAGGGAGAATGGAAGTTCAGGCGCGATAATAGCTGGAATACCAATTTCGGCGACAACGAACCGGATAAGATGCTGGATGCCAACGGACGGAACATCCAGGTAGAAGGGGGAGTATATGATATCACGCTGGATCTCACCGATGAGACTAAACCCCGGTACACCATCATCAGGAAGAATTAACGGCAGGCCAGAAGGCCCTGCTTATTCTTTTAATGCCTCTCCCCGGAGGAATTTCTTATACGCAGCAATGGCATCAGCTCCTTCCGTGGCGTCGTTGATGGCATTGGTAAAGGGATCTCCCCTCAAATTAAACGCGAAAACATTTACCAATACACAACCATGATTGTAGTGCCGGGCCAGGAATGACTCGGTGTTGTATCCCGTGGGAAGCGGAACATTGGACAAAATCACATTGGCACTTTCGGCCGCCACCCACGGCGCCTCTCCGACAATTGAATAGATGTCCTGGAATAGTTTCGCGGGTTCAGCCTGTGGGTAGGTGGAGATGCCCGGTACATAGTGCTTTCCTTTGAGTACTTCAGGTATCGAAAAATTGTTCAAAGCGGAATAAGATTGTTTCGCAAAGTCGGGACTGACCGTCACGGCATAATCATAGTATTCCTTCGACAGGAAAGCGATGTGCGCAAAGGTTTTGCTTTCCGGAAGCCCTGCTTCATAGAAAGGTACGGCCATCCATTCCATATAGTCGTGAACCAATTGTACCCGGGCCGCATCAACGTCGGCTGGCGGATTGGTCGTTGAAAAGCCGAGATACGATAAGCCATGATAGCCGGTGGTTTTTTGGGTGTCCCGATCTTTGTCCAGCGAGGTCTCCCAGCCAACGATCGTTCCGGCGTAGAGATTCTTCCGGTCAGCGGGTAGGAGGTCAACATTCGTTTTGATAGCGGCGGCTATGTTGGTCATGAATTCCCGGACTGCCGATTTTACCTGCGGGGCATTGAAGCACATCATGGGTGCCAGGCGTCCCGAAACCCAGTCGACATAGCGGCTCGTATTGGGTGTGCCGTTCCAGTCGGTCCACTCGATGTTATCCGGGTTCTTCCATAAATCCTGACGGCTTCCCCAAAACATGCCATCGTCGATATGAAACCCAACAGCGATGTTGTAAGTGGTGGCCAATTGAAACGACTGTTGAATCAGGGCGGTGATATCTGCTGTTTTGAAATCCATGGCGAGGGGCCCAATGATCACGGCAGGCATTCTGCACGGGTTAGCTGATTCACCCACCTCTTGATGTACCGCTTCGAAGAAACTCCTGACTTTGGTTTGGTCCATCAACGGTGCCAGCGGACCGTACGCAGCGGACGGTTCGGTGTTACCACTGGCGAAGAGTTGGAAGGCCAGGTATTGGGTGGGAGTGCAGGTCGGCGTTATCTCCTTTTTAGGAGTGCAACCCAGGGTGCATAGGCATAGGACAAGGCAAATCTTCTTCATCAGAATCCATCACAAGGATGGCATCTCATTTGACGGGCAATCGGGCCTGAATGTTGCAAGGGAAATGGCATCAGAAATTAAAAGTGTGCAAAAAGACGCTCATGCCACGAGTATCGGCTAATACCAGAATTATTTGCCGCTGAGCAGACGGATTAGGATATTGAGGTACTTTTATCTTCATCCTTGGACCACCAACCCCTGCATGAATGACCGAGGAAGCAATCCGGCGAATAGGCCTGGAGCCGGGAGATCTGGATCAAGCGATTACTTCAAAAAGCGAAGTTATTGAAGCGGTATTGGCTTCGGCCAGATTATTCAGAAAGGTGCTGCATCAGGTAATATACCGGGAGTTGAAGATCCATCTCAACAACCCGAAGTTGAACCTGTCGGATGAATTGGTGCCCTATTTTCCGTTTCGCCATCGCACGAGGAGCTGGGGGAAGTTCAGAAATGTTATGCCTTATGATGTTCCGGGGCTGCAGCTTTCATGGCTGGCGAAGATCATCATGATAACCTATGTGATTGTTTTCGTCTACATGTCCTTCAGACTGAGTCATGGGCCGGCACACCTTATGATGATGATTCCGAAACCATTGGGAGGCGCACTGCTTGTGGTCGAGCTATTGTTCCCGCTTGGAATCATGTATGAATTTGGACAAACCAGCCTTCCTGCCCGGCGGGTGGAAGAATTGATCGACAAGATTATTCAGGAGAATATGCTCGATTTCTTAACTTCCAACAAAGAAAAAATGAGGGTATTATTGGAAAAGGAATTGACGGAATAAAATCAATACATGACCCTTCACTTCATCCACTGGAACCTCAATCCCGAGATCGACAGCTTTGGGTTTCCATTAAGGTATTACGGAATGTTCTTTGCGGGAGGAATTCTGGTGTGTGTAGTATTACTGAAGTATATATTCAAACGGGAGCACATTCCACAGCATAAGCTGGACACACTAACTATTTATGGATTCGTAGGTATTTTTCTGGGTGCGCGGTTGGGCCACTGTCTGTTGTATGACCCAGGGTACTATTTTCAGCATCCATTGGAAATATGGTTACCCATCAAGGCTGCTGCTGATGGGGGGTATGAATACATTGGCTATCAGGGTCTCGCCAGTCATGGCGGCATAGCAGGGTTGATCCTTGCCCTGGTCACCTATGCCCGCCGAACCGGAGAGTCTGTACTCAACACCGTTGACCTGATCAGTATTGTGGCGCCGCTGGGTGGATGTTTTATCCGGTTGGGTAATCTGATGAATTCGGAGATACTGGGGTTCCCTACATCAGTGCCCTGGGCCTTCGTCTTTGAACGCGAAGATCAATTGCCCCGGCATCCGGCTCAATTGTATGAAGCCATCATGTACTTGTTGATCTTTTTGTCCATGTACTACCTATATGTAAATTATCGGCCCCGGCTGAAGAACGGATTCTTTTTCGGTACCGGCATGGCGCTGGTTTTCACGTCCCGGTTTCTGATTGAATTTCTGAAGGAACGTCAGGTAACGTTCGAATCGCAGATGGCGCTGGACATGGGGCAATGGTTGAGTATACCGTTTGTCCTGGCGGGGATTGGATTTGTTGTCTACGGACTGAAGGCAACAAAACAAGAAACACTTGCTGCGTCTGAGGCAACGGTTGATAGAGGAGGTCATGAAGATATAACTGCATAAACACCGAACTATGAACAACAAAATTGTACCCAGCATTTGGTTTGCTTCGCCCGGCGGCAAACTCGACGTGGTGGTGACCTATTATCAGGGCGTATTTGGAGATCAATTCCAACCGGGAAAAGTCATGGCCTTTGGGGATACCCCCAGCGGACATACCGAAGTATGTGAGGTGCAACTTTTTGGAAGGAAGTATGCCTGGATGAGCACGGCGACGGAACATCAACCCCTGAATGATGCTATATCGTTCGTGATCAATTGTGAAGATCAGGCTGAGATCGACCGGTACTGGAACTACTTTACGAAGGAGGGAATGGAGTCGCAATGCGGGTGGTGTGTGGATAAGTTCGGATTGCGGTGGCAGGTGTTGCCGCGCAATTTCGGTCAGCTGCTGGGCAAGCCCAATGGAGCGGCGGTGATGATGAAGCAAAGGAAGATTGTGATCAGTGAGTACAATTAGGGTCCTAACACAGAATTTTTCACCGCTGAGGCGCCAAGGCGCGGAGAAATACAAAAGAACAGGAAACAAAAAAAACACGGAGGCACTGAGGACACGGAGAATGAACTTCATGTTCAAAATAAATATGGAGAACAGCTTCTGTGCAGGAAACAAAGCAATTACAATTTACTTAGCGCCCTTGCGCCTCTGCGGTGAATGTATTTTGGCTTCTGACCCTGTTGGATGGAATGCAAAGCATGAGGTATATTGAAGCTGAATTGAATTAACCTTTGTAAAAAAACATACCCCTGAACCATGAAACAAAAAATCCAGTTCGTATTATGCCTGCTCACTGGCCTGATGTACCTCAACGCCGGTCTCAATAAGATTTTTAATTATATACCGGTTCCACCCGACATGCCGGCGGAACTGGTGAAATTTAACGATGCCATGATGACCATCACCTGGCTGCTTCCGCTCATCGCCGTGGTCGAGATTATCGGCGGTATACTCTTCATTCTGCCGAAGTACCGTGCCCTGGGTGCGATCATGCTCTTTCCGATCCTGGTGGGAATCTGTCTTACGCACTTTACCGTTGCTCCAACCGGCATACCAATCGCCATTATTCTGCTCGCCATTCACGGGTGGGTTGTTTACGATAACCGGGAGAAGTACCTGCCGATGATCCGGTAAGGGGGGTTCCCGCAGAGATCGCAAAGGAGACGCAGAACAACGCGGAGGCTATTTGTGTCTCTGCGCTTTCAGCGTCTTCTTAGCGCATTCCGCGGGAAACATCTGCTTTTGTATCTTTATTCATGTGCTACCACAAACAAGACAAAGCCATCGAGGCTGAACTCCAGGTCCGCTACAAAGCTGTGATGCGACCGGAGATTGGCTACCAACCGAGTTTCTATGAAAATGGGTTTGACTTCAAACCGGGACCGGTCATCACCGCCGACCGCCCGAAGGAGTTTCAGGCATTCAAATGGGGATTGATCCCTTTCTGGACGAAGTCCCAGGCCGACGCTGTGCAGATCCGTCTCAAGACGTTGAATTGTATCAGTGAAGAGATGTTCGACAAGCCTGCCTACCGCGACGCACTCAAAGCCGCCCAGCGTTGCATCATTCCATGCACCGGATTCTTTGAATGGCGCTGGGTGAATGGGGGCAAGGTCAAGTATCCATATTTCATCCATCTGAAAGACGAACCCATATTTTCCCTGGCGGGGATCTATTCATCCTGGCTGGACAAGACAACCGGAGAGGAAGTTTATACCTATAGCGTGCTAACCACCCGTGCAAACCCGCTCATGGAGAAGATCCATAACTCCAAGAAGCGCATGCCGGTGATTCTTGATCCGGCCCATGAACAGGACTGGCTTAATCCATTACTTACCAAGGATGATGTGCTTGCCCTGTGTGAGCCCATGGACCAGGTGCGGATGGATGCCTACACCATCAGTCGAATGATTACGGATCGCAAGGTGGATAACAAGAATTCCGAATCCATAATCCGGCCCTTTGAGTATCCCGAGTTGGGGTTGATGGACGCGTGAGGGTTAATGAGTCAATTTGACAATGAGATAATTTGATAATGGGTTTTATTTGATAATGGGTTTATGAGGCTCTTTCAATAGAGTTAGACCCATCAAACTATTTCAGGAAGGGACATCGGTCACCGTTCACGGTTCCACCGATGGTAATATCCCCAATCCGTTCCTGTAACCTTGCGGGCGATTCGCAGTATTCTAGAACATGTCCGGCGGGCCCCCGTTAAAATCCTAACCCCAGCGCTGCCATGATCAAAAACTACTTCATCATCGCCATACGGAGCTTTTTGAAGCACAAGGCGTTCGCGTTTCTGAATATCGTGGGGCTGAGCCTCGGCATGGTGGCCAGTCTGCTGATCCTTCAATACGTGAAGTATGAACGCAGCTATGATTCATTCCACAGCAAGGCCGCCGACATCTACCGGGTGAACTACAACCAGTGGCAGAACGGGAAACTTCGATTCGAATGTGCCGCTGCGGTACCAGCCGTGGGACCGGCTCTCAAGAATAATTTCCCAGAGGTCCTGCGCTTCACAAGACTTTATCCGGTGAGCGGCATCGCGAGTTACAACAGTCCCACCCGCGGTGTGGTCTCCTTTCGTGAAACCAAAATGCAGATCGCTGACTCCTCCGTATTTGAGGTTTTTGACATCAAACTGCTGGAAGGCGATAAGCTTCAATCCCTGGCAGGTCCCAACAAGGCCGTGTTGAGTGAGCGTGCCGTGAAGCGTTATTTCGCAGACGAAGACCCGATCGGCAAAACCATCTCGTGGGACGGCAGCCGAAAGTTTGAGGTGACCGGTGTATTTGAAAACCTGCCCGGCAACTCACACATCAAGTTTGATATTCTCTTTTCTTATGCTACGCTGAACCGGGAAACCAACAATGAATCAGAGAAGGCCTGGGGCTGGTATGATTTCAATACCTACGTGTTGTTGCAGCCGGGCACGGATGTGCAGGCGTTGCAAACCAAGTGGGACCGCTGGCTGGCCGAAAACAGGGGAGAGGAATGGAAAAAGTATAACGGCAAACAGGAGTTCCCCCTTCAGCCGCTGTTGGATATTCATTTGGGAAAAGTATTGCTACAGGAGTCACAGCCTGATGACCGCGGCGATGGCGATAGTGTATATGCATTGTCAGCCATTGCTTTGTTTATTCTCATTATCGCCTGGGTGAATTACATCAACCTGGCGACGGCCAAATCGTTTGAGCGCGCCAATGAAGTGGGCGTCCGCAAGGTGATGGGTGCGCAGAAAGATCAGCTCATGTATCAGTTCATGAGTGAAGCTATTCTGGTGAATTTGTTGGCAGCCACGATCTCCATTGTCGCGGTGCGGTTGTTGTGGCCCGTGTTTGGCGATTTGTCGGGACGGACTATTCCATTAGACTACCTGTTGCAATCTGACTTCTGGCTCATGGTGGGTGGTTTGTTCCTCATCGGGGCTTTGCTCGCAGGCTTCTATCCGGCTTTTGTGCTCTCCAGTTTCAAACCCATCAGCGTGCTGAAGGGCAAAGTGATGAGCAACCCGCAAGGCAACTACCTTCGCAAGGGTCTGGTCGTATTTCAATTCGTGGCCTCCGTGGTGTTGATCAGTGGAAGTGTGATCGTTTATCAGCAGCTGAGGTTCATGCGCAATCAGGACCTGGGTGTTGATATCAACCAGACCCTCGTGCTAAAAGGTCCGGGTGTGGTGGTGGACTCCCTGTTCCAGCAGGCATTGGAAGGAATGAAAGCCGATGCCTTGCGCATTCCGGGCGTGAAGAACATGACCTGGTCTTCCAACGTGCCCGGTGATGAGATATTTTGGGCCAATGGAATACGAAGACTGACGGCAGATGTGTCCGGCAACATTTCAGGTTATATCGTGGGTATGGACCAGGACTACGTGGACGCGTTTGGACTTGAAGTGATAGAAGGAAGGAATTTCGATGTGACCACCGACCGCCGGAAGAACCTGATGGTGAACCGCGCCATGGCGGAGGCGTTGGACTTCAAAGATCCGAAGAGTGCCATCGGCGAGAAGGTGATCCAGGGTCGCGACACGCTGCAGATCATGGGGGTGATCGAGAACTATCACCAGATGAGTTTAAAGGAGAAGGTTACACCACTGGTATACCGCTACACCCCTACGTTCGCGCAATTTATATCCTTTAAGATGGAGAGCGACAACTACCAGCAGGTGTTGTCGCAGGTGGAGCAGGCGTGGGATATTCATTTCCCGGGCAACCCCATGGATTACTTTTTCCTGGATCAATTCTTCAACCGGCAGTACGAGAGCGACCGTCGTTTCGGACAGATATTCAGCCTCTTTACCGCGCTGGCGATTTTTGTGGCTTGTCTCGGGTTGTTTGGATTAGCTTCCTTCGTCACCATTCAGCGCACGAAGGAGATTGGTATCCGCAAGGCGTTGGGTTCATCATCGTCTGATGTGGTGTTGTTGCTCTCGAAGGACTTTGTGCTGCTCGTGTTGCTGGCGAATGTCATTGCCTGGCCACTGGCGTGGATGACGATGGACCGGTGGCTGGAGAACTTCCCTTACCGGATCAATATCAATCCGGTGTTGTTTATCCTTTCCGGATTGGTGGTAGTGGTCATTGCATTCCTGTCCGTAGGCTTTCAGACCATCAAGGCAGCGAGAGTGAACCCGGCGAGGACGTTGAGGAGTGAATAGAGAGGTGGGTAGGTCTTAGGACTTAGGGCTTAGGGGTTAGAAGTTCTGTTGTTGGTGTTCTGATGTCAATATTAGGTCTTAGGGCTTAGGGGTTGGGAAGTCCAGTTCTTGGTGTTCGCGTGGAACTGTCAGAATTGAGTTCGTTGGTTCATTGCATCGGGTCACCAACAACCACCTGTGTCATGAACCTTTCGTTGTCTTTTTGTTGTAAATTGTCTTACAACCTTGTCGGGCATGAGGCATCTTATAAGTGTATTTCTCATTATTATATCTACAAGCTGCACACTAAAGCCGAGTAACACCCCAGTTCCTTCCAAACTCATGCCTGACAACAAGATATGGATGACCCGTAACCTCGACATCAATATCCCGGATTCCTTTTGCCATGCCGACGACACGGTAAATTGTGTTCAGTATGGCAGGCTCTATACCTGGGAGTCGGCCAGGCAGGGATGCCGCTCTCTCGGTAAGGGCTGGCGCTTGCCAACGGACGAAGAGTGGCGGACCCTGGCCAAATCGTATGGCGGAATCTATGATGACTCCGCTGACGAGGGAAAGTCAGCGTATCAGCAACTTACTCCCGGTGGAGCATCGGGGTTTGGTGCAATGCTCGGTGGTAATCTTGAGCCAGATGGAAATTACAGGAGGCTTGGTGAGCATGGCTTTTACTGGACCTCAACCTCCTACGATAGTGCCGAAGCCTGGTTTTATAATTTTGGCAAAGAGGCGGGGTTGTTGAATCATCATACCGGAACCAAGAAGCGTGCAATGTCGGCGAGGTGTATTTGGGGCGACCCGCCTGGAGACTTCTGATTTGTTAGTTTGGTGGGCCCCTGTACGGCTTTGAATATGACTTTTTGTTGATTGCTGTTGAAAAACAGTCGGTTATAAAATTGAGTATATTTGATTATGGATTTGATGACTTTGATACAGAAAAGGTATTCAGACTTCGTTGATCTTTGTCGTGAGCATAAGGTCAACAAGATGTATGCCTTTGGATCATCAATTACTGACGGGTTTGATCCTGAGTCGAGTGATATTGATATTGTGGTAAGTGTGGATATTGACGATCCGGCTGACCGGGGCGAGGCACTTTTGTCCTTGTGGGACAAACTTGAGGTGCTGTTTGAAAGAAAGGTGGATTTGCTGACTGAGGATTCGATCAAGAACCCTTATCTGAAATCGAACATCAATCGGACGAAGAAATTGATCTATGACGGAGAAGGAGAAAAAGTTTTTGTCTGATATCTCCAACTCAATTGAATTGATTGAGGACTTCATCAAGGACTTGAAGTCATTTACCGAGTATCAAACCGATATGAAAACCAAAGGTGCAGTCGAGAGGCATTTGGCCATCATTGGAGAGGCTGTAAGCAAGTTTTTGAAGGAATCAAAATCAAATGAACTTAAGTATGCCGCTCAGATTATAAGTTTGAGGAACAGGCTTGTTCACGCATACGAAAGTGTCGATGACTCGATTATTTGGTCGATCATAATGCGGCACCTTACACCGCTCAGGGATGAAGTTCGGATGAAAATCCAGCAGGGAAGCTAAGTGGCAAGACGACTAGTTCCGTTGGTCCTCAACAAAAGCACAATTATGCAAAAGATCACACCGTACCTCTGGGTAGAAAAAGACGCCAAAGCGGTCGCCGATTACTACTTGTCCATTTTCAAAGGCGGCAAGCTCAAGGACTTCCGCCGGTTCGGGAGCGAGGAGAGCGGCAATGAGGCGGGCATCGAAACCGCGGTCATCGAAATTGCTGGGATGGAGTTCAGTATCCTGGCCGCAGGACCGTTGTTCAAATTCAATGAAGCGGTTTCTTTTGTGATCAATACCAACGACCAGGCGGAAACGGACTACTACTGGGAAGCCCTTACCAGAGATGGGGGTGAAGAAGGTTCGTGTGGTTGGTGTAAGGACAAATACGGATTATCGTGGCAGGTGGTGCCTACTGAGTATTTTGAATTGATTCATAGTTCTGATCCCGTCGTGCGTGAAAAAGCCATGAAGAATACGCTAACACAGAAGAAATTAATCCTGGCAGAGTTAAAATAAGCTTGGAATTTCCTGATCATAATATGAAGTTTTTGAGTTGTTTTGTTTTGTCTGTTTTTGGCGTCGTTTTGCATGCAACAGCCCAACGACATTCTGATCTTTACCTACATGTTGATTCCTTAATAAGATATCAGATTGGATATAAATTTGATGAGACAACTGATGCTTTACCGAAAATGCTCTGGGATAGTACCAGACACTCAAATGGACCTCATTTAGCTACTGTGTCACAAAACCCTTCGCCATTGATAATGTTAAATGGCGAGTTGGTGAAAAGAAGTGAGCTGGATAGGCACAGGAAAGATGAAGTGTTGGTAATAATGGTGTACACCAAAAATGACTCAGTCATAATGGCGTTGTATGGTGCTCAAAGTAGAAATGGGATGTTGATAATTCAAACAAGTAAGCATGGAAAGCGGTAGGATATAAACTATAGACGGACCATCATAATAGTGTTTCGTTGTTGGTGTTCCGATGCCGCTCAATCCGAGTAAGTTTCCGGCATTCACTTCGCCGGGAGTTCCTGGTTCTTCCCTTTCCTCACCGTGTTTATCCCCACTGAAGTTCAGCAGATGCATGGGTGAATTATTCTTTGCGTGTCTACTACTTTAGTGGTAGACGCCAGATCGCCTCTCAAGCTTAATCAATGTTCTTTCTTTTGGTTTTATGATTAATTCATAAATTAGTTAATGGACAGTAATTGTTGAATTATCCTGCCTAAAGCACCCTTATGAGAAGAACAACTGAGCTGTGTTGCCTCATCCTCCTGACAGCAGTTTCGTTTGATTTGAATGGTCAGACAAACGACCTGTTTCCGAAACTTGCGACCGAAGACGGGTTTGTTGAGGAACTAAGCGAAACGCATAAGAA
>DNZD01000328.1 GCA_003504855.1 Cytophagales bacterium | reverse complement strand
TGCTGGTAACCTCGAGTTTCAGGCATCCTTTACTAAAGAGAAAGGCTTCGCAGGCGCCCAGCAGTTGTTGCCCGACACCCTGCGAACGGAATCCGGCATCTACACAAAAAGCCGTGATCCTGCCCATAGGCCCGTGCCAATGGGCCAGTTGAAACCAATGGAGGGCTGCAAACGCCACAACCTGATTCTGGGCAACAGCTACCAGCATAGCGTAGCCGGAAGCCTGGTGTAATTGAATTCTTTCCTCGGCCTGAGCTGTAGTAAAATCAGGATACCCGAGTTGAGCCAGCAGACCCTGTATGGCGGGCGCATCGCGGAACTCTACCAGCCGTATGTTCAGGGTGCTCATTCTGCAGGATTTCGTAGCATTCTCTTCATCAAGGGACCACTGGTCATGCTGGTGACAATGGCCATAATGACCAACGAAACAAATATCTTTTCATTGATCAACCCGTTTTCCAATGCCACCGTTCCGAGGATAATTTCCATAGCACCGCGTGCATTCATTCCAAAGCCCGCAGCCAACGATTCACGCCACGTAAATCCACCCAACCGTGTGCCACCACCTGCTCCGATGATCTTTCCGGCGAAAGCAATCAGGATGATGACGAGGGTAAGCCAAAAATCAAAGTTCACCAGAAAATTCACCCGCAACCCAATGGCCACAAAGAACAAGGGAGCAAAAATGTTGTTGATGAACTGGTGAACAATTTCTTTCGCCCGTTCATTCATGTGTTCCGAGTCACCAAGTGCAATGCCGACGATAAAGGCACCAAATACGGCATGAATGCCGATGAACTCTGTGAATGCGGCACCCGCGAAACAAAGCGACAACGATAACGCCAGCAGTCCGCCCGGCCACGCCAGTTTCTTGTTCACCCAGGGAAGCAGTCGGTTAAGCAATCCCCGACCAATGGTGAGCATAAAGGCCGCAAACCCTACGGTGAGCAGGAGCGTAGAGCCAACAGACATCTCACCGCCTTTACCAATCATACTCAGCACAACGGAGAAAATAATCCAACCAACAATGTCATCCACCATGGCAGAGGCTACCACCAGCATACCGATTCTTGTTTTGAATAGTTTCAGATCCATCATGATCCGCACGATGACAGGCAGGGCTGATATGGCCATTGCGGTACCCATAAACAGGGCAAACAACAAATGATTTGTGCTGCCCACATCTCCAAAAAATGCAGGGAAGGAATATGGAATGATAAAGCCAAGAAAAAACGGGATTAACAGACCGATGGTACTTGAAATAATAGCTTGCTTACCTTGTTGAAAAACGATGTGAAGGTCCACCTCAAGTCCGGCAATAAATAACAGCATAACCACAGCCACTTTGGTAAATCCATCCAATACAATAGCGGATGCCCCAACTGTTGGGAATAAGGAGTCGAACGTGCCCGGTGCGAACGTGCCCAGGAAGGTGGGGCCCAGAAGTAAGCCGGCGATAAGTTCACCAACAACAGCAGGTTGTTTGAATTTGCGTGCTACCTCGGCCAGGATCCGGCCGAAGGCCAGCATCACACTCAGCTGCACCATCAGGTGAATCAGTTCGCCATGTGTCAGCTTACCCATGTGATGCCTTTCTTCGTTGAACAATTAACAAATTGCAGGGTAAGTCGGCGAAAACGTATTCAAGGTCGTGGGTAAACACCCGATCCAGCAGTTGAAATCTCCTGGGTGGCGCACCCACCACGAGTAAGTCGGCCTTTTTGCGTCTGGCAAACTGAGCAAGCTCATATCCGGATTTACCCGCTACAACTTTAATATTGGTGGTAACCCCTTCATGCGGTATGTCTTGAAGCAGCTTTTCGACCTTTTCAATTTCTTCCCGCACCAACCCCTGCCGGATAGCCTTGTACTCGTCTTCCGAACATTGATCGGATGCTGACATAGCCAGGCCATACAGATTCAATTCCCTCACCACATGCATCCACGAATCCCTGCCTGATCCGGAGAGTTTGATGGCCATCTGCAGACTGTCCATGACATGTGGACTCTCTTCGGCGTCGACCACTATATTCTTAAAGCCGCGTGCCTCATCCACAGGCTGGGTGAGCAACATCACCGAGCAATTGGCTTTTCGCATGATCTGACGGGCCACTGTACCAATGTAGTACTGAATCAGATTTTCTTTAGTGAGTGCGCCGGCAAGTAACAAGTCAACTTTTTGGGTTTCACAGGCACGTAAGATGGCCCTTACGGTATTCCCTTTCTCCCAACAAACTGAAACGATTTCCGGATTTAACTGGTGGGCACTAAGCATGGATTGCATAAGTGCCTCCTCTTTGGCGCCGTGGTCGCCAACGTGTATGAGCACCAGACGTGCATTGAAGATACGCAATAGCACAGATGCTGCTTTGAGCATCCGATCTGCCGTAGGGGAGAAAGCAATGGCCAGACCAAGGGTGCGAATCATAGGTGAAAAATACGGGGGAATTGCTGCGAAAGAAAACTAAATTCGCGCTAATAACCCCAAATCCGAATGCCAGATTCCGGAACGAAGAAACTACGCATGGAGGCGAGGCGGACGGTACTGATCCAACGGCTGTCAATGTTGGTGTTTTTTGTCACCCTGATTTATGCCATCCTGGACTGGTGGCTCAAATTTGAAGGATCATTATATTTTTATGGCATCATGATCGCTGGTTCCGGCGTCACCTATCTCCTCAGCCGTTCGGGCAGGACACAGGAAGCAAAGTTTTTCGGACTGACTGCCTTTAACATTATCATTTTTATCATTGCCTCCATACAGCCCAGGCAAACCGGTATGAGCATTCACCTGTTTGGCGCTGGCGCAGCCGCATTGACTTTATTCAACTACGATGAGTGGCCTAAGGCAGTTTTTTTTGCCAGCCTTTCAACCGTTCTGTTTATGATGTTGAATTTTTCCCAACTCAGCTTCTTCACGCCCAGAACCTTCACGACTCTTCAATCTGAAATCTTCTTTCTGCTCAACGTGATGGTGAATGCCATCGTATGCATCTACTCGGTGGTCTTGTTTTCTAAACTCAATCACGAGGCAGAAAGGGAATTGCTTAGTAATGAAAAAACAATCTTGAAACAAAATGAAGAGCTGGGGAAAACGAACACCGAATTGGACCGGTTTGTATATAGCGTTAGTCATGACCTGCGCGCTCCTTTGAGTTCTATTTCGGGGTTAATCCACCTCGCTGAAAACACCACCGACCCAAACGAGAACAGGGAGTACCTCCGGTTGATGAAAGACCGGGTAGACAGGCTGGAACATTTTATCCGGGACATCATTAATTTCTCCCGTAATCAGCGCATCAATAACCCGGGTGAGGTAATCAACCTGCACGAGTTGATCGACCAGAACTTTGCGGCCCTGCAGAATATCCAATCGGCTGCCGAGGTTCGATTGGAAAATGAAGTGCCGTCATCTTTGTCGCTGGTGGGTGATAGAACACGACTCGAAATTGTGCTCAGCAACCTTATTGCCAACAGTATTCAATACCGAAATCCCCGCAAGGACTCCATGCTAAGATTTACCGCTTCTACAACGGCAGAGCATATCACCCTGGTGTTGGAGGACAATGGCATAGGTATCTCCAGCCAGCACTTGCCCCGGATTTTTGAAATGTTTTACCGGGCTACAGAGAGCTCCAAAGGCAGTGGCCTCGGATTATATATTGTGCAGGAGGCCATCAGCCGGTTACAGGGCACCATCACCGTCAATTCTGTTGAGCGGGAAGGGACCCGCTTTACTATTGTCTTGCCATTTGCCCGACCAAGGCCTGCTGATGCAGTTCCAGGATCGGAATCATCGGCGGTACCAGTTGCCTAGCGTCGTCCGAAAGAAGTTATTTTCCCCCTTCACGTTCTGGTTTTTGAAAGTATCTTTGCGGCCTTATGGCGCAGCAAGACGACAACCAGCTTAAAAAAGTGATCTCCCATGCTAAGGAGTATGGGTTCATTTTCCCCTCCAGTGAAATTTATGACGGCCTTAGCGCTGTCTATGACTATGGGCAGCAGGGAGTTGAATTGAAGAATAATATCAAGGAATACTGGTGGCAGTTCATGACCCGATTGCATGGCAACATCGTTGGGATTGACTCCGCGATCTTCATGCACCCCACCATCTGGAAGGCTTCAGGCCATGTGGATGCCTTCAACGATCCAATGATGGATAACAAAGACTCCAAGAAGCGATACCGGGCTGATGTGCTGATTGAAGAGGCCATCGGTAAGTTGGAAGATAAAGTGAATAAGGAAGTTGAAAAGGCCGCCAAGCGTTTTGGAGAATCCTTTGACAAGGCCATGTTCATTCAGACCAATCCCCGGGTGCTGGAGAATCAAAAGAAAATTGATGACGCCAATGAGCGATTGAAGCAATCCATGAACGCTGGCGACATGGTAGCGCTCCGACAATTGGTGGAAGATCTCGAAATCGCTGATCCGATTTCCGGTACCCGAAACTGGACCGATGTGCGCCAGTTCAACCTGATGTTCTCCACTGAAATGGGTTCAGTGGCGGAGGACGCCAACAAGATATATCTGCGACCTGAAACCGCCCAGGGCATATTTGTCAACTTCCTGAATGTGCAGAAAACCGGCCGTATGAAAATTCCGTTTGGAATAGCCCAAATTGGAAAGGCGTTCCGAAATGAAATTGTGGCGCGTCAATTCATCTTCCGCATGCGCGAGTTCGAGCAGATGGAGATGCAGTTTTTTGTGAAGCCGGGTGAAGAGATGAAGTGGTATGAATTCTGGAAAGAGAAGCGCATGAGGTGGCATAAGGCCCTCGGTCTGGGAGACCAAAAGTACCGCTACCACGACCACCTTAACCTGGCCCATTACGCCAATGCCGCATGCGACATTCAATTTGATTTTCCGATGGGCTTTAAGGAGTTGGAGGGCATTCACTCCCGCACGGACTTTGATCTGAAGAGCCATGAGAAATTCTCCGGCAAGAAACTACAGTACTTTGATGCGGAAGACAATCAGAATTTTGTTCCTTATGTAGTAGAAACGTCTGTTGGCCTTGATCGCATGTTCCTGGCTGTATTGTCCAGTGCCTATGTAGAAGAAAAACTGGATGATGGCAGCGAGCGCGTCGTTCTTCGCATACCCCCGGCGTTGGCACCAAGCAAAGTAGCTATACTTCCCTTGATGAAGAAGGATGGACTTCCAGAAAAGGCGGAGGAAATTCTCCAGGCATTGCGTTTGGACTTCCCCTGCTATTATGAAGACAAAGACACGATCGGGAAGCGCTATCGGAGAATGGATGCCATCGGAACACCATTCTGCGTTACAGTCGATCACCAAACCTTACAGGACAATACAGTCACGATCCGCTACCGTGATACGATGAAACAGGATCGCATTCCGGTGGCCAGTTTGTCCGGCATTCTCACGGAAGCATGCTCCATGCGCAAGTTGTTGATGTCGCTGTAATTCAAGTCCGGTTATTTGTATTTCTCTTTTGGCTTTGGTGCCAGAAGAATTAGTTCTATGTTTGTGCTATAGGGGTGCCTTTAATACACGGGCTGAGATTATACCCACTGAACCTGATGCCGGTAATGCGGACGAAGGGAGGCAAGGTTAAACATTTGCTGGGCAGTCCCCTCTGCCAGCCAGTTTAAACCAAATTGAAAGATACATGTTCAGGTATTTTGTAACTGCGTTATCGCTGTTGGCGTTATCCGTACAGGCTCAACATTCCATTACGGGTTCTATCCGCGACGCAAAAGATCACCGCGCTCTCGCCGGGGCAACCATTCAGGATACACAGGGCGCTTCTGCTGTAGCTGATGAATATGGGTGGTTTCGCCTCGATAAATTAGCACCAGGTGAACACCTTTTTACCATTCGGTTTCTTGGTTACGCAGACCAGCAACAATCCGTCATGGTGCCTGATCAAAAAACGGTCGCCATTACCCTGGAGGAAACGTCAACCATTACCGACGAAGTAGTTGTTCAGGCAACCCGGGCCAACGATAAAACACCAACTACTTTCCTGACCCTACATCGACCAGCCATTCAGAAACAGAATTTTGGTCAGGATCTTCCCTTCATTGTCAATTGGACCCCATCCGTGGTGACTACCTCCGATGCCGGAGCCGGTGTTGGATATACCGGCATACGCATTCGCGGAAGCGATGCTACCCGTGTGAATGTCACCATCAATGGTATCCCGTACAACGACAGCGAATCCCAGGGCACTTTCTGGGTGGATATTCCGGACATCGCCTCTTCTACCCAAAGCATTCAGATCCAACGCGGCGTGGGCACCTCCACGAATGGCGGCAGTGCCTTTGGAGCAACGGTAAACCTGCAAACCAACTCACTGCAGGCAGACCCATATGCGGAGATCATGATCGGCGGAGGATCATTCAACACACGCAGGTCAACCCTGCGCGCGGGTACTGGCCTGATCAATAACCATTGGGCTTTCGATGCCAAGGTGTCCAGTATTACTTCCGATGGATATGTGGAGCGGGCCGCGTCAGACCTCAGTTCCTACTACCTCAGCGGCGGGTACTATGGCAAAAACACGGTTATCAAGGCAATCACTTTTGGCGGGCACGAAAAAACTTACCAATCCTGGTATGGGGTGGATTCTGCCACCATGCAGACCAATCGCCGCATGAATTTTGCCGGCGCCATCTACAATCCGGATGGAACCATTGCCAGGTACTACGATAATCAGGTAGACGACTATAATCAGGACCACTATCAACTGCACATCTCTCAGCAGCTCGGCTCCCGCTGGAATGCTAACATGTCCCTTCATTATACGTATGGCAGGGGATATTACGAGGAATACCACCAGGGGCAATCTTTTCAAAGCCTCGGCCTTCAGGACCTAACCCTTAAGGACACTACCCTGACAGCTAGCGATGTGATTGTTCGTCAATGGCTGGACAATAAGTTCTATGGGGGCACTTATGCTGCCCACTACACCACCGAGCGCACCAACCTGATTCTGGGAGGTGCATACAACCAGTATGCCCAGGCCAAACACTATGGAGAAATCATCTGGGCAGAATATGCGCAGGTACCCATCCGCTATAAATACTACGAAGGCAACTCTCAGAAGAATGATTTTAATACCTATGCCAAATGGAATTACCAGATCACACGTGCCCTGAATACTTTCGTTGACCTGCAATACAGAAAAGTAGACTACCAGACAGCGGGCATTCGTGACGACCAGTCTTCATATGCCGTGAATGAATCTTTCAACTTTGTCAATCCGAAGATGGGATTAAGTTATACAATGTCTGAAAGCAGCGTATTGTACGCTTCGTATGCGGTAGCACACCGCGAGCCGAACCGGTCTGATTACATAGATGGTACCGTGAAGCCGCGGCCGGAAAGACTGGGTAACCTGGAAGTGGGCTGGCGACGCTCCGCTAACCGCTATGGCTTCGAAGCTAATTATTATTACATGGGATATACCGATCAACTCGTGTTGACGGGCAGGCTGGATAATGGTGGTTATCCCATACGGACCAATGTGGGCAGCAGCTACCGGACCGGTATGGAACTTTCAGGTATGGTGAAGATCTCCAATGCATGGACCTGGTCGGCCAATGCAACCTTTAGTATAAACAAGAACAAGGATTTCCAGACACTGGAAGGGAATGTGCCGGTTGTCAAAAATACGACCATTGTTCTTTCACCCGGTGTTATTGCCGGCAGCCAACTGGGTTGGAATGCAATCAACCATTTTCAGGTGACCTGGCTTTCCAAATACGTGGGTAAACAATACCTGGACAATACCCAGGCTGAACGCCTGAGCCTGGGAAGCTATTGGATCAATGACCTGCGTTTCAATTATCAACTTACACCAAAAGGCATAAAGGAATTGGGATTTAGCTTGTTGCTAAATAATATCTTCGAAACTCGGTACGCCTCCAATGGATATACCTACGGTAATGCAGCGTATTATTACCCCCAGGCAGGACGAAACTTTATGGCCATGATGACCTTGAAGTTTTAGAGGGATTTTTGCGCGCATACAACCCGGTCCTTCCCACCCAGGTCTTTGAAAAGCCGCACTTGTTGATAGCCGGATCGTTCGAAGCATTGCACCGTTTCGCGCCCTAATTGCTCGTTGATCTCCACCAGCACAACGCCTCTGGGGCTGAGCGCCGGGAATGATCTGGCAGCAATTGCCTCGTAATACAGGAGCGGATTGGTATCGGGCACAAACAGGGCTGTGGCGGGTTCAAAATCCAGCACATTACGAGCCATGGCGTTGCGTTCTTTTTCCATGACATAAGGCGGGTTGCTGATGACGATATCCAACTGGCCGAAATCCAGGGAATGGGTAAGAATGTCATGCCGGAAAAATTCAAGGTCCGCACAAGTCCGTGTTGCGTTCTCGCCGGCAATCCGAAGTGCCGCCGGACTGATATCGGTCGCCAGTACCTGTGCAGAGGGTGCCTCCAGCGACAAGGTTATGGCGATGCAGCCACTGCCTGTACCTATATCCAGAACCCTGCGGGCTACCCCTGAAGGAAGAAAATCCAGGGCGTGCTGCACTAAAATTTCTGTTTCGGGCCTTGGAATAAGTACATCAGGCGTCACGCGAAACTTTCTGCCATAGAATTCGGCTTCTTCCAGAATATACTGAATGGGCTCGTGGCTGTTAATGCGCTTTACGAGCGGATCAAACTGGTGCTCTTTAATTTCTACCGGAAGACCGGCAAGAACCGCCGGGCGGGTTAATCGAAGGGTGTGCTCCAACAGCCAGTACAAAATACCTTCTTTTTCCTCCCGGCTATCAGGAAGGGTAAGGCTCTTATAAAGCTCCTGAAACAAGATGCGTGCGTCGACAGTCATCTTCATGTAATCTACTCATGATTACGGACAATCACGAGAATCGTTTTGTTTTTAAAACGTTCCCCTCCATCTTTCGACCGCAATGACGGATGAAATTTACATGCAGCGGGCATTGGAACTGGCCCGGATCGGCATTGGACAGGTCAGTCCTAATCCACGTGTAGGTTGCGTTGTTGTTCATCAAAGCCAGATCATTGGTGAAGGTTGGCATCAACAATTTGGCTTGGCTCATGCAGAGGTAAATGCCCTCACCGCGGTGAAAGACGAATCATTACTGCCCCAATCTTCGCTGTATGTAAACCTCGAACCCTGCTCGCATCAGGGAAAAACCCCTCCGTGTGCCGATCTGCTCATTCGCAAGAAGGTTGGTCGTGTGGTGATCGCTAACCTGGACACGAACCCACTCGTTTCCGGTGAAGGGGTCAAACGCCTTCGGCAGGCTGGTATTGAAGTGGTAACTGGCATTTTGGCCGCTGAGGGACGGGAATTGAATAAGCGGTTTTTTACCTGGATAGAGAAAAGGCGCCCATTTGTTCTGCTGAAATGGGCGGAGACTTCAGATGGCTTTATGGCCAGAGAAAACTTCGAATCAAAGTGGATCAGCAGCGAGTATTCCCGCCAGTTGGTTCATCGCTGGCGCAGTGAAGAGGACGCTATTCTGGTGGGAAGCACAACAGCCAAACTGGATAACCCTGCTTTGAATGTGCGCAACTGGTCCGGGCGTAATCCGGTGCGTGTGGTGCTCGACCGTTTTCTCAGGTTGGACGCAGGATTAAAGGTCTTTGATCGTACACAGCCAACGTTGTGCTACAACCTCCTCAAGCATGATGAACACACCAACCTGATTCGGGTGCGTGTGGATGAACACGATTTCCTCCAGCAGGTAATGCATGATTTGTACAAAAGAAATATTCAATCTGTTTTGGTGGAGGGGGGAAGCCAAACCCTTCAACGATTTATCGAAGCAGGACTTTGGGATGAAGCCTGTATTTTCAGGTCCACACAGTCCTTTGGTAAAGGAATATCCGCGCCCACCATTCGTGGGAAGCGCCTCCCTGAATTACCATGTGGTGAAGACCGCCTGGTAAGAGTTCTTCCGGACTAAAAACGAATCACCAACCGGGCTCCCAATCCGGCGACATAATAGTCAACCCGTGGCTTGAAGGCGGTATGTCTTTTGTTGAAGGCATCGACTGCCTCTTGCGCATTACGACGAAAGGCTCGTTGAAACGGAATGGATGCCACAATCAAGGCAGTACCGCCTGCAGCAAGTCCCCATTCTGGTTCGCCACCGGTGGCCGCCGTAAACAAAGGAACGACTACCATGCCGACACCTGTAAAACCCATCAGCCCTGCGACACGGGATTGATTACGCGCCTTTCTGAACAAATCATACGCCTGCTGATCTTTGAACATGATATCGAGTACTTCACGATGGCTTACATCAAAAATGCTCGTGTCTTTGCGGTATTCGAAGTGCGCACCGCCTAACCGCGGAACCATGGTCAATGACTCTGTGGATTGACCATACATCGCGAGTGACCCGGTCAATGCCAGGACTAAACAGAGTAATCGTACCATGAGGGAGTTTGTTATCAGCTTGGTTGAAAGACTATGCCAGGCGTTTAGCGACTTCTTCCCAATTCACCACGTTCCACCAGTTGGCAACATATTCAGCGCGCTTATTCTGGTACTTGAGGTAATAGGCATGTTCCCAAACATCGATGGCAAGTAAGGGTGTTCCTTTGAACGCACTGGAGTCCATCATCGGATTGTCCTGATTGGGTGTTGATCCAATTCTAAGTTTGCCACCATCTTTTACCAGCCAGGCCCAACCTGAGCCAAATTGCCCGGTAGCGGCAGCTGTGAACTGTTCTTTGAATTTTTCTGGTGAACCAAAGGCGGCAACCAAAGCATCAGTGACTTTACCATTGAGTGTGCCACCCCCTGGTTTCATTACCTGCCAGAAGAAATTATGATTCCACACACCGCCACTGTTATTTCTTGCTTTTGCTGAGAGTTTGGATGCATTGGAAAAGAATTCGGCTTCCGTTGTAAAAGCAATTTGCTCGGCGGCAATCGCATCGTTTACATTTTTAACGTACGCTGCATGATGCTTACTGTAATGAATCTCCATCGTCATGGCATCAATATGCGGTTCTAAATCCTTGTAGGCATAAGGCAAGGGCAACTGAGAAAAAACATAACCCGCCTCCCTGGCTTCACTGATTTCCGGATTCGACAACACCGTAATGCCCGCTGCGAGAGCAGATGTAATCTTGACCGAATCCTTCACAAACTGACGGCGATCTATTTTTTTCATAATGATATTGGTTTGATTTGCGCTTACACTATTTCCGGCCCGCCTGTCCGTGGCAGCCGGGTTAAATTTACCTAAAATTATATAGCTTTAACCACCACCATTTGCTCCTGACTTGATTCAAAGCGTACGATATCTAATCTTCCTTAAAGACGTCGCCATGCTGGCCGTTACCACATTCGGAGGCCCGCAGGCACATATTGCTCATTTCCTGAAAGTCCTTGTCCACAAAAGAAAGTACCTGACTGAAGAAGATTTGATGGAAATCAATTCCCTGTGTCAGGTTCTTCCGGGCCCTACCTCAACCCAGACCCTTACAGCTATCGGCTTTAAAATCGGTGGACCCAACCTGGCTTACCTGACCCTGCTGGTATGGATGCTTCCGGCCGTCGTGCTCATGACCATCGCGGCACTCATCATGAATTCCTTTGAACAACGGCATCTGTCCCTGGCTTTCACACGATTTGTGCCAGCGATGGCCGTGGGGTTTGTATCCTATGCAGCCTACACGATGAGTATTAAAACGGTGCATACCCGTACCGGCATTGTACTCATGATACTGGCTGCAGTATCCTCGTATTTTGTGTTTCAATACTCCCCCCGGTTTGCACCATTTTATTATCCCATAGCACTGATTCTGGCAGGTGTAGTCACCGCATTCAAGTACAAAGCACAGCCCAAAGCAGAGAAGGAACCAATCCGTATCCGATGGGAAAACTTTGCACTCTGGGCCGGCGTGCTGATTGTAGCTGCAACCGTTGGTGGTTTGACCCACAGTCTCCCCATCCGCCTGTTTGAAAATTTTTACCGGAATGGAAGCCTCATCTTTGGGGGCGGACAAGTGCTTACACCTTTGCTGTATTCTGAATTTGTTGAACTAAAACACTACATCACCTCCCGGGAATTCCTCTCGGGCTATGCAATCGCCCAGTCGATTCCAGGCCCCGTGTTTTCATTCAGTGCTTACATCGGCGCCTTATCCATGAAAGAGGCCGGAATCTCCGGACAAGTTGCAGGCGCTTTTCTCTCCGCAGCCGGCATCTTCCTGCCTGGCACATTCCTGATCTTCTTCCTGATTAGGTTTTGGGACAGCCTGAAAAAATACAGGGCAGTTCGCGCCTCGTTGGAAGGAATCACTGCCGCTAGTGCCGGCCTCGTCACTGCGGCCGCCATCTTTATGTTTCAACCCCTCGATAACCTGCTGTCTACCTATGCGTTTGTGATCGCTACCTTCTGTCTGCTTTCTTTTACGCGCATACCATCCGGACTGATTATCATCATTGGCCTTTTCGTGGGATGGCTGCTTTAGTGTTTTAAGCTGAAAATGACGGGCAGCGTGAATCGCTGTCTCACCATTCGGCCACTCTGCTGCGCAGGTTTCCAGGCGGGTGACAAACGTATTACCCGTAGCGCTTCTTCATCACATCCACCACCAATACCTTTGAGTACGATAGCGTCACTTAGCGACCCATCGCGATTCACTATAAACTGAACGAATACCCGGCCTTCAATTCCGCCTCTTTTTGCCTGCGTCGGATATTTGATTTCTTCACTCATGCGACGGTAGAAGCCATGAAATCCATCAGCTGGTGTTGCCGGGAATTCAACAAAGTCCACTGGTATATCGGTGTCTTCCTTAGGTGGAGGGGCTGGTTCCATATCCTCCCCGGGGATGAATTCAATGATGTCGGGTATTACTATGCCTGAATCTATTGGAGTGTCCTTATCAACCTCAACCAGCTTGGGATTGACAACCACTTTGGGAACCTGCGGTTTGGCAACATCAGTAATCGGTTTGATAATGGTTGGCTCCTGTTGAGTTCCGGGGTCTCCGGGAATTGATAACCGCGGGTGAGATTCCCATTCAAAAGCGGCGATCACCAGTGAAAGGGCAATCACTAATCCTATGCTGAAGAAATAGGATGATTTCCTGGCAAGATCAGCGGCGGGGTTCTTCTTGGCTTCCATGATTTGCAACATTTGGTGTAAACCCAGAATGCACAAATCAGAAATCGGTCACTGTCGGACATAAAAAAACCTGCCGGTTGAGGCAGGTTTTTTTTCATTGATGCTATCAGGATTAGCCAAGCTTAAAAATGATTGGCAACGTATAGCGCTGCTTCACAGGCTTACCACGTTGTTTGCCTGGGCTCCAGGCGGGTGATGACTGTACGATACGAACCGCTTCTTCATCACAACCAGCACCGATACCTTTGATGGCGCGAACATCAGACAACGAACCATCTTTGTTAATTACAAACTCCACAAACACACGGCCTTCAATACCCATACGACGGGCCTGAGCGGGGTATTTAATCTTATCCGAAACAAACTTGTAGAATGCCTGCATGCCTCCTTTCGGAGCGGCAGACTCTTCAACCACAGTAAAGATTTCGTCTGTCTCTTCTTTGGCTTCTTCCGCCTGCACTACGATGGTCTCAACTTTAGTCTCATCGGTAACCTCAACGTCAAGGTTTACTTTGATATCGTCCTTAATTTCTTCCTCATCAGGAACCTCAACTACCTGAGGTTGCTGGACAACCGGCTGTGGGGGAGGAGCCTGGTCAGTGGGAGGAACTTCCAGCGTCTCCTCAAAGGCGTTGGTATTCTTCGTCACGAGATCCAATGCGCCCTCGTCGCCTTGGCGATACTCAAAAGCCATCAACACAATGGCCATCGTTACGGACAAGCCAATGCTGAAGAAAAAGCTCGACTTTTTCGTCAAATCAGCGCTGTCAGATTTCTTAGCTTCCATACAGATTCACGGTTTTAGGATTTCAAATATAACAACAGAATCCACTATTGGCCATTTCGTCACAAAAAATTGAGAAAAATTGGAAATCCAGCTATTTCCGTGATCCGTAGAACATGGTGAAATACACCGTTGGAAACAGGTTTCCATTAGTCGTGGTGGGCATCAAAACCACCTTTTTGGCGTAGGCATCCAGCAAAAATCCCACCTCAAAGCCAGCCACCTGAGATTTTTGGGTGCCCAACTCAAAATTTAGCCCAACCTTAAAATTGGCCCCCATTTGAATGGTCGATTCGCCAAGGCCTTGAAAAAGGTTGCCAGTGCCAAGGATGTTGTTGAAACTGTCCTGCGGGTTATTCGGGTTGTACTGCTCTTTAACAGTCTGAAAAAAGCTGTTGTCTACCGAACGCTCGATATAGTAAGGTGCTACAATGCCCATCGAAGGTCCGGCGGCCAGCACCAACTTGATTTCAGCACCCTGCTGCGGAGCTTTGGTGAACAAGATCAGGTCACGACCATATTGGAATCTGAGGGCATAGAGATAGTTGCTTTTCCCGTATATGAACGGATTCCCGGTGGCCCTTGAATTTTTGCGGGTCTCCTGTGGATGCTTCACATTCATGATCTCCAGGCCGTAGGTCTCCAGTAACCGATCATTGAGCTTTCGGGCCTTTTTAAAAACAAAGCCCCCAATCAACCCTCCCGAAGAATTTTTATTCACGCCCCAGGTAAACTCAGAATTATACTCATAGCTGTCCTGCGTCTGTGCATGCGCCGCACAGCAAAAGCCTACTCCAAACAAGGTGAGAATAACCCACTTCTTCATGCTAATCCGGGGTTGAGTACTTTCGGTTAAATTTAGCCCTTAATTATACAACTCAAAATCTAAAACAGCTCTCCATGGCCTCCATGTCCGGCGAATATCTTGGCGGATTGCGAACCCGCGATACCCACCACCTGTCCAATAACCAGATCATCACCGATGCCCCTCCGGATAATAACGGAAAAGGAGAGGCTTTTAGTCCTACCGACCTCGTATGCGCTGCCCTCAGCAGTTGCATGATGACCTTAATGGGTATTTTGGCTGAGCGAGAAGGTATTCCTTTAGCTGGCCTCAAATCAGAAATCACCAAGATCATGGCTTCCAATCCGCGTAGAATAGCTGAAATTCAGATTGTGTTTTCACATCCTTCGCTCCAGGCAACTGATATTCAGAAGCAGAAACTCACTCACGCTGCCCTTACCTGCCCGGTAGCATGCAGTTTGCGTGAGGACATCAAACAGACCATTAGCTTTAACTGGTAATCGATTCGGCAGCTTTAATCACATCGCGATAACGAATATCAAGGTGTGAACTGTTGTAGATGGCCTTACCATGGTGAATCAGGATCACTTGTGGCGACTGATGCTCGACATCAAACAACTGTGCAATCCCGCGCGATAATTCACGGTGCTTCAACAGGTCCAGCAAATAAGGCTGAATGGGAGTGCTGTCATTCCATTCGCGTTCTAACCGGTTTAATGCCGTGCTACTGATGCCGCACCGGGTGCTGTGTTTAAAAACAAGGACAGGTTGTGATTCAGATAAATTGCGCAGCCGAAGGAGATTATCTTCGCTGTCCAGAGGTAGCCATTTCATTCACGTGAAGGTTCATTCCACAATCCCTTTTCCCGCTTGTCGTAACGGGGCCTTCTGATTTTTTCTTTCAGATTGACCGGCTGGGTATCATTCTTGTGGAAAAGTTTGGACCAGAACAACTGAACATTCATCAAAAAAGTTCGCTCCCCCTTTACATTGTCCTGAAATCCATGGGCGAATTTTGCATCCGGATGCAGGAGAGGCCCCCGGTACTTATGCATTTTGATATTGCCCTGATAGTCCCTGATTCTCGCCATCGCTTTCCCAGGAGCAATAACATCCAAAGCGCCATCCGCACTGTTGGGATTATGTTTGTATCGCCACACCTGCTTCATGCTTCGGGCATATTCGCTGGCGCGCACCGATGATTTGGTAGGTGCTATTCCGGGCAAAGCCCTTGGGTCAGCGTTGGGTTTCTGTTTATAATTCTTTTCGCGCATTTTCACCTGAAGGCCTGCTACCAAATACGTGGTGCGATCCGGGCGTTTGGTTTTCAATGCCTCATCATCAGCATTCGGATTTCTTACATAATTCTTCTTGAAACGTGAAGTTGCGATGCGACCGGAATATCCTACCTCTGCAGCCCGTCCATTGAGGGGCACACGCACTTCAATAGGCTTCTTGTCATTGTTCCACGAAACACCACTGACACTGCCACCACCTTTTTCAGGTCTTCGACGTTTAATATTGCCGGCGTAAGTCATCCCTTCAATGGATTCAAAGGTCCGTTGTGCCAGCGGCTTCTTGTCATTGTTCCAGGTTACACCACTGACACTTCCACCGCCTTTTTCAGGCCTGCGACGTTTAATATTGCCGGCGTATGTCATCCCTTGAATGGATTCAAAGGTCCGTTGTGCCAGCGGCTTCTTGTCATTGTTCCAGGTTACACCACTGACACTTCCTCCGCCTTTTTCAGGTCTGCGACGTTTGATGTTGCCAGCATAAGTCATTCCCTGAATTGATTCGAAGGTCCGTTGGGCCAAAGGCCTTTTGTCATTGTTCCAGGTCACACCACTCACGCTACCACCTCCTTTATCGGGCCTGCGTCGCTTGATGTTGCCAGCGTATGTCATTCCCTGAATGGATTCAAATGATCTCGGGGGCAAAGGTTTCCGCTGATTATTCCAGGTCACACCGCTCACACTGCCACCTCCCTTTTCTTTCCTTTTCAATCTGATGTTACCTGCGAAGCCAGTTCCTTGTTCTCCATATCCGGTTTGAGATGATCTTCGGATGCGGCCGGAGTACCCAACGCCATTTTCTTCAAACTGCTTGACGGCGCCTACTCGGAAAATATTACCCGTATAGCGCTGTGCCCGCATACCATTTGGACCTAATTGAGGAACGGTCACGGCCTTCTTACCGTTATTCCAACTTCTGCCACTGATGCTTCCACCACCGTGTTCAGGTCTGCGCAGCTTGAGATGACCGGAAAAATTCGCGCCGTTGCTGCCAAAGCCATTGGATCTCCTGAGGTTCCCCGAAAAACCCAGTCCTTGTTTTGAGAACCCTCGCTGCTGGCTGCGTTTGATACGACCAGCATAGTCAACGCCGTCCCGGTTGTATCCGGTGATGGAGCTTCGTTTGATGCGGCCGGAATAATCTACACCATCGCGATTGTAGCCGGACACTGAACTTCTTTTCATCCGGCCTGAATAGTCAACGCCATCCCGATTATACCCGGTAATGGTGCTCCGTTTTATGTTGCCCGAATAGTTTGCACCGTTGCGGGAAAAGCCAGCGCGCCGAAGTAAATTCCCTGAAAAGCCTGTGCCGGTCCGTGAAAACCCTCCTCTCGGTTGTCCTGATCCCCGATAGTTGCCCAGACCTGCAGCGCCGATACCTGGTGCACGAACGGCAAGCCTGCGGTTATCTCTTTGTTGCCCTGAGATACTACCGCCGCCCTTTGCTTTTCGAATTCCTTTAATGTTGCCTCCCAGGTTTTGTTCAAAATACCTTGATGGGTTTCCACTGGCTTTACGTTCGCCACGTCGGGTGGAAGTCTTGAACCCGGAACCGGACACAGCACCGCCGCGCTGATCACCTCGTTTGGAAATTGAGAGCAATCTGGGAAAGAAAAACTGTCCCCGTTTCTCAACAGATCTTCCTTTGCCACCGCGCAGTTTCCACCCAGATATGTCGCCCTGCCAACCCCGACCGCTTTGTGTTGCCGTGGCATAACCCCGACCTGATCGTGCCGCGCGCTCCCCCTTGGGCTTGCGCCCAAAAAACTGAAGGGTATCGCGACCAACCCGGCCAGGCAATTGGGTCTTGAAGTTTCTGGTACGAAGTGGGCCACCGGTAATGTCGCGCGTATTTCGTTTTTCGGTTCGTCTGAATTTTCCCCAATAGACGTTCTTCTTACCGCGTTGAATAAATGGCCGACTTAGTGAGTACGTGCCCCCGCCTGATCCATACCCGGCGGCCGGTTGTCTGTAAATGGTATTCAGGCGTCCAAGCTGCCGGCTGTTTGAAACACGGGTTTCGCGCCTGGTCTTATGCTTACGTGCATACTTTACATATTCTACAGGCTTCTCATATACTTTTTTGATCGATGCAGAAACACTGCGATTGCGAATGGGTCCGCGATCAATTCCGCCACTCCACTTACGTTCTACCCGTTGGGGCTTTTGCTGACCAACACGCCTGCCCTTGGTATTCCTGACGATACGTTTGGTTGATTCTTCTTTGGGTCGCTTTTGATAACCTTTAACAAAAATGTTTTTCTGTGGATATACATTATCCCTGGCAGCTTCATTGTGATTGGGGCGAACCCTCCGGATAGCATGTCCGGAAATATCACCGCGCCACGGTTTGGTTTTACTTTCTCTGGGTGAACGGGTGAAAGTCCTTCCCCGCGGCGCGGCCCTTCTTTCCTGATTACTGCGTGCCTGCCGCGTGGTGGTTGAAGGTTGCCGGATGTTGGCATTTGCTCGATTGGCAGATGATTGATTGCGAGTGCGCAAACGCCTATTGGCAATGTCTTTGGTGCGTCTCGATTCTTTCTTGCGCACAGACTTGACGCGAGTTTCCCGTACCTGTCGGTTGTTCTTTATAGGACGGTCACCTTTGGTATTTTGTCCCCAGGCGGCCTGGGAAAAAAAGAACATGAGCAGCACCAGCCCTATCCATTTGACAGGAAGCCGTGACATTCGAACCGGTACGTTAATCAGATTCTGCAATGGCCGCTAAAACAGGCTAAGTTAAGCAAAAACGAAAATTCCTAAGATATAACGCCCCCGGCACCAAACTCAATACCTGAGCAGTTCTTCAATTTTCTGACGCAACCGTGCCTGGGGTAAGAAATTCTTTTCGAGGGTCGGTGCAAATGGAATGGGTGTATCCAGACTCGCAACCCTGATCACAGGGGCATCAAGATGTTCGAACAGGTGTTCATTGACCCAGGCTGCCAGTTCTGCGCCAATACCTCCGGTAAGGGTGTCTTCATGCAATATTATTACCCGGTTTGTCTTGGCTACGGTTTGTGCAACGGCTTCTTGATCCCAGGGAAGAAGCGTACGTAAATCGAGGATATCAGCCTTTACATCTGGGAATTGATTCATGGCTTCGCGTGCCCACCAAACCCCGGCACCATAGGTAATGATCGAAAGGTCTTTCCCTTCGGTGACCAACTTTGCCTTTCCGATTTCCACCGTGTAATAGTCATCCGGAATCATATCCTTGATAGAGCGATACAACAGCTTGTGCTCGAAGTACAGATACGGATTAGGATCTTCAAGGGCCGCACAGAGCAGGCCTTTGGCATCATAGGGGTTGGAGGGATAAACGATCTTAAGTCCTGGTGTATGAAAAAACCACGCTTCATTGCTTTGTGAATGAAAAGGTCCCGCGGCAGTTCCAGCTCCCGTTGGCATGCGAACGACAACATCAGCGGGCTGGCCCCAGCGCCAATGAGACTTGGCCAGGTTGTTAACGATCTGGTTAAATCCTTCGGTTACAAAATCGGCAAATTGCATCTCCACCATGGCCTTCATGCCCTGTATGGAAAGTCCAAGTCCTGCACCTACGATGGCCGACTCACAAATAGGTGTATTGCGAACACGTTGCTTGCCGAATTGCTCAACAAAACCTTCCGTAATCTTAAATACACCTCCGTACTCGGCAATGTCCTGCCCCATTAACACCAGATCAGGATGACGCTCCATACCCTGCCACAGTCCGTCGCGGATGGCATCAATAAATCGTTTCTCCGATTGCTTTCCGCTGGAGGGGCTGTGGACATCCTGCGAAAAGGTGGCATAGACGTCTTTGAGTTCGGTTTCCGTGTTGGCCTCTGGCAAGGACTCTTCAAAAGCCTTGTTCAAGCCGGCGTCGATTTCTTTTTTGATCTTCTTTCTGCGCTTTTCGATCAGGCCTTCATCAAGTAAACCCAATCCGGAAAGATAGGTTTCATAGTTCTGCAAAGGATCCTTCGCAGCCCACATTTCCATGAGTTTCTTGGGCACGTATTTGGTGCCGGAAGCTTCTTCATGCCCGCGCATCCGGAATGTAATACACTCAAGCAGTACGGGGCGTGGTGTTTTCCGGATGTCTTCGGCCAGACGGCGCACAGTATGGTACACATCCAGAATATTGTTGCCATCTACCTGCACCCCTTCAATACCATAGCCAATCGCTTTGTCGATAAACTGTTTGCACCGGAATTGTTCCTGACTCGGGGTCGACAGCCCGTATCCATTGTTCTCGATGATAAAAATGACCGGCAAATCCCAAACCGCGGCCACGTTGATGGCTTCGTGAAAATCGCCTTCACTGGTGCCACCATCACCGTTAAATACTGCGGTAACTTTCTTTTGCTGGCGCAGCAATGAAGCAAGGGCGATGCCATTGGCTACGCCGTTCTGTGGACCGAGGTGAGAAATCATCCCCACGATATGATGCTCGCGCGTACCAAAATGAAAAGAACGATCCCGGCCTTTGGTGTAACCACTCCTGGTACCCTGCCATTGAGAAAAGAGTCTGTTAAATGGAAGTTGACGTCCCGTGAATACACCCAGGTTGCGATGCATTGGTAAAATATACTCATCAGGTTCGAGGGCCTGGGTGACCCCAACCGAAATCGCCTCTTGTCCTATACCACTAAACCATTTGCTGATCTTATTTTGCCGTAATAAAATCAGCATCTTCTCTTCAATTAGCCTCGGCCAAAGTAAGGCCTCATACAGTTCAAGAAGTTGTTTATCTGTGAAATTTCGACGGTCGTAATTCATGGTCCACAAAATAAGGGAATTTATTCCCTGTCACCTACTCAATGAAGCGGGACCGCAACTCCGGTGTGGGAATCCGGCAGGCTTCCTGACGGCCAAACCAGGTATATCTTTTTCGCGCGATGAAATTGTACACGACATCCCGCAAGGGCCGTGGAATGATGATGAATACATATAATATGGGCCAGGCTCCGCTCAATTTGCGCACGATCCGCAGCGCAGCGGTAGAACGGGTATAAAGTTTAGACCCCTCCAGGAGCACTACCGTGTTGAGTTCTTGTAGCTCAGTTGGGTAGCCTTCCAATAATACTTTGGCCCTCTGAGATTGCAATGAGCCAAAATTAAACCGTTGATCGGGGTCTCGGTCAATAATAAAATTGACAAATCCGTTACACAGATTACACACGCCGTCAAAAAGAACAATCGACGGTGTTCTCATTTTTATTTTGATTTCTTAAAGAGTGGTACGGTACTGCATGGTTCGCCAAACATCAGGCTGGCTGCCACAGGACGCAATCGGGTAGCGGCATCAACATAGGCAGAAGCTGGAATGCCCTTGTCATTACAACCTTTAATGACAACTTTCTGATCGCGGTATTGTTCCCAGTCGATCCGGTCTAATACTTGACGATAGAGATTGGCCATCAGTACCTCGCGGTTGCCATACACCACTGTCAGCGCAAAAGGCTGCACGGCAATTCCCACCAGAATAAACGCCCATGTCGGGATCACAGCATCCACCGAACATGTGATGGCCACATGCTGGTGGGTATAGGCAGACCAGTCATGGTTCTTAATGAATTCACGAAGATCTTTTTCCCGCAGGATGATGCCTTCATAGAGCAGCGTCGCAAGATCAATTTCTGCAATCGGTTGGTCTGGAAAATGATCTTCCAGATTAAAGGTCACCAAAGAACTATTGGCTACCCGATTGACGATTTCGTTTTCGCTGTTTTCCATCCTTGGCTTACAACATCCCTGCGGGAGATTTAGTTTTCGCGACGAAATCTTTCAGATAATTAGGCTCAAAATCCCCAACCGACACGAATTGCTTAGCTGCATAGCGGGAGAAAGTCAAGGCCCCCATATGTTGGGCTGACCCGTAAATATTGTTCAGAAACGTTGCGTTTGGATGTTGAATGGTCTCCCGGCACTTAGATGCTCCGTCTCCAAAAAATACCACGCGATGCTGGTTAAGAAGATCAGCAAAGGAATTGGCATCAATCACTTTGGCCTGAATTGTTTCAATCTCTTGTAATTGATAGTCCAGGACCGAGCAATAGACTTCCATGCGGCGGGCATCAATCATGGGGCAATAGTAGATATCCGGTTGCCGCTCTGGAATTGCAGCACTTAATACCCGCAGGGAATCGATCGCAATTAATGGAATGCCTGTTCCATAGCACAACCCTTTGGCAGTGGCAGCTCCAATGCGAAGACCGGTATAGGAACCAGGACCGGCCGAAATAGCAACACCATGGAGAGAGGTTGGTTTCATTCCGGTCTCCTCGAAGAGTTCATTGACTTGAACAGCCAGTTGCGATGCCGCAGACTGAGGCGTATGTAATATCCGGAAGGCTAGTAGATGTCCTTGCTCATGCAAGGCT
>DNZD01000347.1 GCA_003504855.1 Cytophagales bacterium | reverse complement strand
GGGCTCTTTACCGCTTTGCAGATTTCATAAGTCTGATCAGAGGTGCGCAGGAACAACTCAGGTGTATCACTCAATGGTTCCAATACCATAATAAGACCATGAGGTTCAAAAATTTCGGCGCCGCGTCTAAGTGCATCCACAATGTGGGCGGTCTGCATCCCCATATTCTGTTTGCGGTCGAAAAAACCGGGGACCACGGTCATCCACCGCGCGTTCACCCGCCGGGCAGCATCAACACAGGCTTTGCATGTCTTGACAAAACTGTCTTTGAATTCAGTCTTTCCCGTGGCCAGTGATACTTTCCAATTGTCACCGCCTTCCACCACAAATACACCCATGGTCATTCCCAGCTTAGCCAGGGTATTTCCAATTCTTTCCTGATCAGCCACGCTTCGCCCCAGTAATCCGTTATCCTCGATGGAGCGAAATCCCTGGTCGTAGGCGAAACTAATCTGGTCGATGAAGTCATTTCCGGCCAGGTTTTTGAACATACCTTCATGGGGTGCAAAGTTCAGTTTAAATGGAACTGTTTCTGCATTTCTTGCCAGGGAGGTGAACGGTAAAAGAACTGCAGACGATGCCAATGCAAGGCTACTTTGCAGGAATGATCTTCGTTGCATAGGGTAACGGGATGAGCGGAGGTGGATTTGCCCATGAAATTAGAAAGGAATCGCCGAATTAACTCCTAACTTTCGCCCAAAATCCACTACTCCCCTTGAAATTGTTCCGCAATCTGACTGAGGCTGTTGCTGATGCCTTGTATGAGATCTTTGAAGAAGGCCGCTATGCCGATAAGGTGATAGAAAAAGTACTCAAGCAGAATCCAAAGTGGGGTGCCCGTGACCGTCGATTTATTGCGGAGACGACCTACGATATCGTCCGTTGGCATCGCTTATTCTACAACCTGATTGAATGTGAACCCAATGATTACTGGCGACTCATTGCTGCGTGGTGTTTTTGGAATCGCATTGATCCGCCGCGTTGGGATGAGTTTCAGGGACTGGATAAAGCTGCCTTTTTTGAGCGCTGGGACCAGGCACAACACCTGATCAGAATCAAAGAGTCCATTCCGGATTGGCTGGACGAGGCAGGACAAAAAGAACTTGGCAACCGTTGGCCGGGAGAAATTCATGCCTTGAATGAACAGGCGAAGGTGGTGCTGCGTGTAAATACCCTTAAGGTTTCGCGTGCCGAACTTCAATCGCAACTGAAAGGCGAATTGATTGAAGCTGAGGCACCCGCAGCTTTTCCAGATGCCCTGATCTTGCAAGAGCGCCAGAATATTTTTACCCGCCAGCAATTCCGGGATGGCTTGTTCGAAGTACAGGACGCCGGATCGCAACTCATCGCACCTTTCCTTGATCCACAGCCCGGCATGCGGGTGATCGACGCCTGTGCCGGCGCGGGCGGCAAGACCCTGCACCTCGCTGCCTTAATGAAAGACAAGGGCCGTATCATTGCCATGGATACGGAAGCATTCAAACTGGATGAGTTGAAGAAGCGGGCCCGGCGGGCCGGGGCCAGTAACAACATTGAAACCAGGGTTATTGATTCATCAAAAGTGATCAAGCGATTGGAGGACTCCGCCGACCGGGTATTACTGGATGTCCCTTGTTCCGGACTTGGCGTATTGCGCCGCAATCCCGATGCGAAATGGAAACTTTCAACCGCTTTCATCGACGAAGTTAAGGTGACCCAGCAGCAGGTACTCAGTCAATACAGTTCCATGCTGAAAAAAGGCGGATTGCTGGTCTATTCCACTTGCAGCATACTTCCATCAGAAAACGAAGAGCAGGTCAAGGCCTTTATTACATCGCATCCACAATTTGAAATGCTGGAACAAAAAACGCTTTACCCCAGCGAAGGATTCGATGGTTTCTATATGGCACGCCTAAAACGACTTTCCTGACAGCGATAAGTTATTCGTAACTTGGATGCTTATCCTACGAGATAGATTTGAAAGCACTCTGGAAGAACATATTGCAAGTTGTTGCGCGGCGTCAGGTGCGTGCAGCCTTGTCGTCGAATGGTGCATATTCACACTACCGGCTGGCCAAAGGATTGCGGGAAGTAAAAGTTACATTGATTCACCGGCTGAAAGACCTGGCCCTGATTACCCTCGGGATATTTTCTGCAGCGTTTGGATTCAAAGGGTTTCTCCTCACCAACCATTTTATTGATGGCGGGGCAACCGGCATATCCTTGCTGATCTCAGCAGTTACCGGAACTCCGTTATACGTGCTCATTATTATTGTCAACATTCCCTTCGTTGTTCTGGCCTACAATATCCTGGGAAAAGGTTTCGCCCTGAAGACAGCACTCGCCATTACAGGGCTGGCTGTATGTCTGGCTACCGTTAATTTTCCGGACGTAACCAAGGATAACCTCCTGGTAGCCGTGTTTGGTGGTTTTTTCCTCGGAGGTGGTATTGGTCTATCTGTTCGTGGTGGGGCGGTGTTGGATGGCACCGAAGTATTGGCCATTTACCTGAGTCGGAAACTGGGCACGACCATCGGGGACATCATTATCATTATCAACATCCTGATCTTCTCTGCCGCGGTTTACTTTCTTTCCGTGGAGATCGCTCTGTACTCGATGATTACCTACCTGGCTGCATCAAAGATTCTTGATTTCATTGTTGAAGGCATTGACGAGTACATCGGCGTTACCATTATATCCTCCCACAGTGAAGAGATCCGGCAGATGATCATTGATGTGATGGGCCGGGGAGTCACGGTGTACAGCGGTAAGCGCGGGTATGGGAAGCGTGGCGAAACCATTCAGGCTGACATCCTCTACACGGTCATCACCCGACTTGAGCTGAATAAACTCAATACCGAAATTGAGAAAATTGAACCCGATGCATTCGTGGTAATGGCCAACATACGGGACACCAAGGGTGGCATGATCAAGAAACGTCCGCTGAAGCACTAAACGCTCACTTCCGGATAATGCTGATGGCGCAACCACCGCCGTTAACCAGCTTGATGTTCAGTTTGGTTTTACTGTTCACCAATTTCTTTTCGATTTTGTATGCCTCCGGGTTCTTGTCATAGTCGGCATTATCGGCATCGCGGTAAATAGTGGCTTCATAATTGACACCGGGTGTGAGGAAGTCCAGCACCAAAGAAAGCGGCCGCGCATGTTCATCAGTAATTGCACCCAGGAACCAATTCTCAGTGCCTTTGGCTTTGCGGGCGATGGTAATGTAATCGCCTGGCTCGGCCTCCAGAATCCTTGAGTCGTCCCAATCCACAGCTACCTCTTCAATGAATTTAAATGCATCAGGGTACACTTCGTAGTTTTCGGGAATATCCGCAGCCATTTGAAGCGGGCTATACATGGTAACATAGAGCGCGAGTTGCTTGGCCAACGTTGTATTCACGCGCTGCTTACGACCGGGATCAAACTGATTCAACTGCATATGAAATACACCGGGCGTAAAATCCATCGGACCCCCCATGAGTCGGGTAAAAGGAAGGATGGTATTGTGTTCGGCCGGGAGTCCCGTACTGAAATTATTGAACTCTCCACCACGGGCTGCTTCATTCGCCATCCAGTTGGGCCAGGTGCGATGCAAACCGGTAGGATGAACAGGCTCATGGGCGTCGACCATAATCTTGTTGCGGGCCGCCTTCTCAGCAACACGTTGGTAATGATTTACCATCCACTGCCCGTCATGACGCTCACCCCGTGGAATGATCTTGCCAACATAGCCGGTCTTAACGGCGTTCATTCCGTATTTCTTCATCACCCGAAAGGCGGAATCCATCCAATACTCATAGTTGGTGGCTGATCCGCTGGTCTCATGGTGCATGATGATACGTACCCCTTTTTGCTTCGCATAGTCAGACAACGCCTTGATGTCATAGTCCGGATAGGGCGTTACAAAATCAAATACAGGTTCCTTCCAATTCCCAAACCAATCCTCCCAGCCCACGTTCCAACCTTCTACGAGGACCCCATCGAGGTGGTGCCTGGCGGCAAAATCAATGTACTGCTTTACCCGCTCAGTGGTAGCTCCGTGTTTTCCTCCCTCCTTTTGCCAGGTGGCTTTCCCCGTATGCATCTCCCACCACATCCCGGCGAACTTCTGGGGTTTGATCCAATCCGGATTTTGAATCCGGGACGGATCATTGAGATTGAGGATGAGTTTGGAGGCGAGGATATCAGTCGCTTTGTCGCTGACGATGATGGTACGCCACGGTGTCTTGGCCGGTGTCTCGAGATAAGCCTTGGTTCCTACGGCATCAGTCACCAACAAAGACCGGAAGGTCAAATTCTTCTTGTCAAGTGACAGGTTCATGGCCGGGTAATTGACAAGGGCCGCCTCATGGATATTAATATAAAGCCCCTCAGATGTCTTCATCATCAGCGGTGTTTGTACGGTGTTGGGTCCGATGGGATAAGTCACCGCAATGCCCTTCTCGGTCTCGTGAGCTCTGTCGGCGTCCACTTCACTCAACGGCGTGGTGGCATACAGGAATTCATTACTATCAAAGTCGCCGGGTTGCCAAAAGGCTTTGTGATTACCGCTCATGGCAATCTGGGTAAGCTCATCCATGACAACAAAATGATGCATGGCAGGCTGAAGGGGAAACTCAAACCGAAATCCTACACCATCATTGTAAACCCGGAAAGTAACATTCAGGAAAATCGCCTGCGGCGATAGGTCACGGAGGTGGATATATAACTGATTATAATTATTACGAATTTCTTTAACCTCTCCCCAAACAGGTTTCCATGTTTCATCAATCCGGGCCGAGTCTACCCCCGTGATCGAAAAATTCGAGAGCGTCGCTTCCGGCTTGCTGAGCACAAAACCTATGGACGAAGGAAGTACCACACCCTTCTTCTTGTAAGAAATACTGTAGAATACCTGATTCGACTGACTGGTGAATACCTGCAACGAAATATTCTTGTCCGGAGAGGCCATGTGAATAATGGTCTGCGCCTTAACGGCTACCGGAATCAAATAAATCCAAAGGACTATAAAGAAAGAAGGTTTCATGGGCGTGGGCTTATGACTAATAAAATTAGCACAAACAGTCCGGATTTCCGGGTTTGATTGTTCAAAGAATATGCTACAGGTGTCCTACACCTAATAGGTGTAGGACACCTGTAGCATAATTCATATTCCAACCAACTCCGTCACGATCGGGAAACCTGATCAATCAACTTCAAGGTTACGCCAATCTGCCCTAGGTGGTAAATATCATGCTGCAAAATCCCCTCAATCAGGTAGTGATTATTATACGTCGTATCCCGGAAGGGTTTATTAAGATAGGTATCATCGACGCCATCAAAAAGCCGGATCAGGTCATGGGTACTTTGATACAACTGATCCTTCAGGGCAGGCCAACCTGTGCCCCGCAACTCCGCCACCGATGGCCAATCGGCCGGCGTATTCATAAGGTCAAATTTGTCGCCATGGAACCGCGCTATACACTCTTTGCGCCAGGCTATGATATGTGCAACATGTTCAGCAACACTATGAACGCCGGGGACCGGCTGCACGAATACTACACCTGTGGGTAAATGGTCCAGTTTACTCTTGAAAGACTGATCAAACCATAGAGATCCCTCCTCGAGTTCGCGCAGTTGACGAATGATGTCATTGATCAGGATTCTGGTCATATCTAATTGCAGCCATCAAAGCTGCTTGTAGTCCGCCGGGAACAGAAATTCCGCCGAAGAAAGTTTCTGGCGCTTAATAACTTTTGCTTCACTTGTCCAAATGAATCCATTCTTTGCGTCCGTCATTACAAACTTCAACGCCAAAGCACCGTCACTGGCCTTCAGGAATTTATTCCAATCTCCGAAGTTGTGTTTTTCAAACGCAGTCCGGTCGGTGCGTATGCCCGGAGAGTAATAAAAGACCGTTGATGTTTTATCTGTATCTGTCCGGAGCATGTGGCAATCGTACCCCGCCACCCGACCCGTCCCAGTCATCGCTGTAATCTTGAATTGAGTCGAAGTCTGCAAAGAAGCATCCATGCGCTTGGCGGTCTTGTTCGTAGAGAAATAGAAATAGCTGTTGGTCGCACCTTGATAGAGCTGCACCCAATTGCCGCTTTCATTGTAGGCTTTGTAGTTCTTTCCATCAATGAAGTAATGTTGCTCCCTGCCAAAATATGGCGCCAGTTGCGTGGTGATGTCATTTCCCTTCAGGTCCGTAAAAGTATTTTGGTAAATAATTTTACCAACAAACAAATTGGGATCGGGTGCAAACGATGACCCGACTATAAGCAAAACAACAAATAAGACCAAACGCTTCATATTAGTACAATAAGTTCAATTAATGCAATACTCACCTTCCGTTGTGAACCTGATCGTTCATAAAATAATTTTCCGCTTTGTACACCCTGAAATACCGTGAAACCTGCCCGCCTCGGTTCACCGGGAAGGTGTGCAACAACGTTAACGATCGGAAATATGGTTTATAGGCTTCAGTAAAATTGACCGGATAATTGCTTGGAATAATTATCAATGCATCATCACCAGGCAGCAAATCCCTTCGGGTACGGTTCAGCCAATAATAAGTATGCAAGTCAGTCAGTTCACCAATACCAATCAGATCTATATGCAAAGGCTGCGCAACATAGTAATCCAGGTGGGCTGCCGGAAACCACTTATGGGATACGATCCTGATATTGTCTGGTATCGAATCAGCCTGCTGCTCCTTCCATAGCCTGAATTCATCTCCAAATTTCCGCCATCCATACATGTCGAGGGTAAAGTCATCTTCCCCCATCCGATCATGCTCCCGACTTCCAATTGTGCCGGGATAAAATTCTATCAACAGGAACGCAATGACCACCGCAGTGCCCAGGAGAATACCACCGGATTTCACCGACAATGGCAACATGTTATCCAACCCCATGTTCGCCTCAAGCCATGCAGCTGCCATCAGCGCGAGCACCATAAAACCGGGTCCACTCCAATGGGGAAGCATGTCGTTGAACAAGGACATCCCGCAAACCACCATAATAATAGGCAGCCCGCTTACCACAAGGAAACGCGCGGCCGTTGAACCCAGGAACGAACCTGAACGAAGTTTGATGAGTGCGATGATAATCAGTACAACATTGACAGGGTTGCTGTACAACAGTTGTCCGCCCAGTGCCTGGAGGAATGAATCAAACTTGAACATAGACCCCTGCTCAAGGGCAACCCTTTCGCTGTGGAACCGGTACGTGATAAAATCATTTTCAATATTCCAGAATAATATCGGGCTCATGATCGCTATCGTGAGCAGCGCCGCGATATAGGGACCAGGTGTGCGAAGCAGCCGGGGCGCAAAGAAAAGCACATACAATCCCATCCCAAACCAAATAAATATGCCGTGTACTTTGCACATGATTGCCAGGCCGGCCATTGCCCCAAACCAGAGCCACGGCATAACACCGATCGGGACTCCTGCATCGTACTTGCTGATCACACGGTACATGATCCAAAGTGCCATCATCCAGAATACCAGCTGGGGACTATCGGGAATGATAAATGTACCTGCGATGAGGGATGTATAGATACTTGTATTATACAATATGGCAGCTATCCAGCCGGTGCGCTCATTCCGGATCTCCTTGCCTAACTGAAAAGTAATGTAGGTACCGGCCGCAGCACACAATACCGCGCCAAGGCGTACAAACAGCTCACTCGTGAGTAACAAATTCAGGGTAGATAACCTGATCAGCAGGCCTACGCCCGGCGGGTGATCGAAGTAATTCCATTGAAGCTTTAGCGCATAGAGGTAATAATAAACCTCATCGTTACTGAGTTCAAGTACGCCCCCCACCACCATCCGCGCGATGGCTGTAAAGCCAATCAGGTAGAGCAGTCGTTTGGAATACATAAGACAAAGGTATCAGAAATTGAGGGAATGGCATGGGCAGTTTTTGTATCTTTATTCCGTGCGCCTCTTCATCATCATGCTCGTTATTCCAGGCTGGCTTCTCGCCCAACCCAAATCGTATGATCAAAAGATTAACGCTATTACATTCAAGATGATCGGCGTGGCTGGAGGAAAGTTTCAATTGGGCAGTACTGCCGAGCCGGATGAATCACCAGTCAAAGAAATTGAAGTTGCACCATTTTGGATTGGAGAACACGAAGTTACGTTCGCGGAGTGGGACCAATATTTCAACGACGCCTCCCTGCCGCAAACCAAAAATATCGATGGCATCACCCGCGCTACGCCCCAATACATTGATTTGACGTGGGGTATGGGGCGTGAAGCCAATCACCCGGTGAACAGTCTGAGCCAACAGGCCGCGATGATGTATTGTCGGTGGCTGTATGCCAGAACCGGTTTCTTTTATCGGTTGCCCACTGAAGCAGAATGGGAATACGCCTGTAAGGCAGGACCAAACAGTGCCAGCCCCGCTACGTTAGATGTGGTGGCCTATTATGAATCGAACAGCGATGCACGATTCCACCACGTAAAAGAAAAGAAAGCCAACGCCTGGGGTCTTTATGATATGCTTGGCAACTTATCCGAATGGACCCTGGATCAATATGATCCACAATACTACACCAGCATCCATAAAAATAATCCAATCACGTCACCTGGCCCGCGTTACCCCCGCACCCTGCGCGGTGGCTCCTTCCTGGATCCATCCAAACAATTGCGCTGCAGCAATCGCATTCCGTCAGATGCCAGCTGGAACAAACGCGATCCCCAGATTCCCAAGAGCCGGTGGTGGCTCACCGATGGCATGTTTGTCGGTTTCAGGATAGTAAGACCGGTCGCACAGCCTTCCAAAGAGGAAATCGACGCGTTTTATGCCCGCTACCTCAAATAAGGTCGACTGAAAAAATGTACATTTATTTACCCTATAAATCTGATCCCATGAAAAACAGCACTCCCTCCCGACGTCAATTCATCAAGCAATCAACGATGGCTGCTGGCACACTAATGGCCATGCCATTGGTATCCGATGCGGGCATCTTTAACACCAGCTTTGACGACACCATTCGTGTAGCCCTGATCGGATGTGGCGGACGAGGTACAGGTGCAGCCATGCAGGCCATGCTGAGCAAACAGAATGTGAAACTGGTGGCCATGGCTGATGCTTTCAGGGATCGCCTCGACGAATGTTACAATGCGTTAACGGCCGATGATATCTCAGACTGGTCTGGTAGTACGGGCAATATCAAGGATAAAATCACGGTTACCGAAGAACACAAGTTTGTTGGGTTTGATGCCTACCAAAAGGCAATGGCGTTGGCCGACGTGGTGATTCTGACAACACCGCCGGGATTCCGACCTGTCCATTTTGAGGCTGCCGTCAACCTGGGCAAACACATCTTCATGGAGAAACCAGTGGCCACCGATCCGGCGGGCATCAAGAAGGTGTTGGAAGTGGCTGAAAAGGCAAAACAAAAGAAATTAAATGTAGTAGTTGGGTTGCAACGCCATTATCAGAACTCCTACCGGGAATTGTACAAACGACTGAAGGATGGCATGATCGGTGATATCGTGTCAGCCCAGGCATGGTGGAACAACGACGGCGTCTGGATGAATCTCAGAAAGCCCGAGATGACCGAGATGGAATATCAAATGCGCAACTGGTATTACTTCAATTGGATTTGCGGTGATCACATTGTTGAGCAGCATATCCACAATATTGATGTCATCAACTGGTTCAAGGGCTCATTTCCCGTTAAGGCTCAAGGCATGGGAGGTCGGCAGGTCCGCACAGGCAAAGAATACGGCGAGATCTTCGATCACCACTATGTGGAATTCACGTACGCCGATGGCAGCATCCTGAATAGTCAGTGCCGTCATATCAAAGGAACCCAGGCCAAAGTCGATGAGTTTATCATGGGCACTAAGGGAAACATCTCCTGCGGAGCGATGCGCATCAATGACCGCAAAGGTGCCACCATTTATCAATATGATCACAAGCTGGAAAACAATCCATACCAAACAGAACACGATGAATTGTTTGCTGCCATTGCCAAAGGTGAGTATCGGTTTGCAGACGCGGAGCATGGAGCAAAGAGTACCATGACCGCCATTCTGGGGCGTATGGCCACCTACTCCGGGCAAGTACTGGATTTTGAAAAGACCATGAACTCGGGGTTCTCGCTTCAGCCTTCGCGGTATGCCTGGGATGCGGACATGCCAACAAAACCGGATGCAAACGGGTACTATGCAATCGCAATTCCGGGCGTAACCAAATACTCTGTGTAAAAATCCCATGATGATGCTTGGAGGCGGATTTCTGAAGCAAGCCGCAGAATCTGCTGCACACAATCGCAATCTTCTCCGAAAAGCCAAAGAAAGAGGCCCATTTGGGGAGGGCAAGGTCAGAATATCCGATTCAGGTAAACTTGAATCCTGGACGATGGATGAGGTGGAGCAAACAAAATTGCTCATGGCAGTCACCCAATCCAACTATCGGGATCGGAGAGGTCAGATTATTGCACTGACGCTTTCCATCCCAGTCACACTCATTTTGCTTTGGCTTATCCTTGAAAAGATACTCCGCATTCATCTCTTTTGATTGGATCATGCAAATATGAATTGAAAATCTCAAATGCTATGAAAGACAAACGCGTTGACGCATACATCGCCAAGTCCCGGGATTTCGCCCAACCCATATTATGTCATCTTCGTGACCTGGTGCATGCAGCATGTCCCGATGTCACTGAAACCATCAAATGGGGATTCCCCCATTTCGACTACCACGGGATTATGTGCAATATGGCTGCCTTTAAGGAACATTGTTCATTCGGATTCTGGAAGGCCGCCTTGATGAAAGATACTTCGCTGATGCGCATGGCCTCAAGCGAGGTGGCTATGGGACACCTGGGTCAGCTCAAAACGCTGAAAGATATTCCCCCCGACAAAGTGATGAAAGGTTATATCCAGGAGGCCGCTCGACTCAACGAAGCAGGCATAAAGGTTCAGAAGCCGGCATCAGGCCCAAAGAAACCTCTGAGGACTCCTCCCGCACTGTCCAAGGCACTGAAAGAAAACGCCAAAGCAATGGCCTGCTTCAATGCCCTGAGCTATTCCCATCGGAAAGAATATATTGAGTGGATTTCCGAAGCGAAAACCGATCCAACAAGGGATAAGCGTATTGCAACAACCGTCACCTGGCTGACGGAAGGGAAGAGCCGAAATTGGAAGTACGCAAAGTGACTTGTGCCCGCATCCCAATTTTTCCCATCTTGCGATTTAATCTCAACTCGTGAAGCGCCTGTTATCAAAACTTTACGTCGCCTGGGTACTCTTTGTATTCTCATTCTTCATGATTCTGTATCTGCCCGGAATCATTCTCCCTTTTCTGTTTGGCGAACGCTACGGTACCATCAGCTACCAGTTTTTGAAACTGTGGTCATGGACATTCAGTAAATTGAACTTCATCCGCTATGTCATCACCGGGCAGAACAACATCAAAAGACATCACTCCTATATCTATGTCAGCAACCATACCAGCTACCTGGATATCCCGGGCATGTGCCTCACGGTACCCACTCAAATTCGTCCACTGGCCAAGAAGGAGTTAAAGAAGGTTCCGGTATTTGGCTGGATTGTATCCCGCGCGGCCATCATCGTGGATCGTTCCAGCAACGAAAGCCGACGCAAGAGTATGGATCACCTTAAAGACGTACTCAAAAAAGGCATCTCCATCCTGATTTTCCCGGAAGGGACCCAGAACCGAAGCAAGGACCTTCTGGCACCGTTTTATGATGGAGCTTTCCGGATAGCCGTTGAAACCCAGCAGCCGATCATGCCGATGGTCATTCACAACGCCGGAAAGTTGATGCCTCCCACGGAGTTTGTAATTCGTCCCGGCACTATTCACATAGAAGTACTACCGGAAATTCCCACCACCGGGCTTACCACGCAGGATGTTCCCGCGCTGAAGGAAAAGGTGATGGCCCTGATGATATCAAAACTCCAGTCTACATGAAATCAGCTTTGCTCGTTTTTCTGGGTGGCGGATTGGGAAGCGTTGTTCGCTTTTCGCTCAGCAAGTGGATAAACGCACTTCACACACATCACTTTCCATGGGGTACACTTGTAGTAAATGTGGTGGCTTGTTTTGCGCTGGGGGTGATTATCGGATTGGCTGATCACAAGCAGATCATTTCACCCGGTGCCCGGCTCTTCTGGACGGTGGGGTTTTGTGGCGGCTTCAGCACCTTCTCCACCTTCAGCAATGAAACACTTATCCTGTTGCAGGGCGGGTTTACCTTATCAACTATCCTGTACATCTCGGTCAGCCTCTTGTTATGCGTGGCCGCGACCTATGGAGGTTTATTTGCCGGAGAACAATTCTGATAAAAACGAAACGGAGAGGGACCCCTCCCTCGAG
>DNZD01000189.1 GCA_003504855.1 Cytophagales bacterium | reverse complement strand
AGCACAGAACTTACATCCCAGGCTGCAGCCTACTTGGGAGGAAACACAAGCCGTAATCCGTTTTTCGGTGGGAATCAACACAGACTCCACCACCAGGCCGTCGTGCAACTTCACCGCATTCTTGATAGTCCCATCCGCACTTTGTTGCATGGTGTCAACCTGGATGTGGTTAATGGTGAAATGCTCCTGCAGCATTTGACGCGTTGCCAGGGACAGGTTGGTCATCGCATCAAAATCTTTAGCTGATTTTTTCCATAACCATTCGTGCACCTGTTGCGCGCGAAAGGCCTTGTCGCCATGGGCAACAAAAAACTCCTTCAACTCAGGCAGCTGAAGTTTTCTAATATCCCTTTTTGAGCCTGGCTCCGCTACCATCAACGAATACGGCTAAAGGTCTTCTTCTCACACTCCCGTTGGGAAGGGTGGAAGATCAATACAGATTGCGTCAGTGAATCAATGACCAGTCCACGGGTCATCATACCGGATTTAGTATCCAGCAACTGGAGTTGGGTATTATCCACCCGGTAACGGAAAGGCATCCGGTCTGCACCCTTTTTTCTCCCGGCAATGAAGATGCTTTCTTCGCCACGACCCTTGGCATCAAATCGGATAATTCGCGCCACATTACTTTGGGATGCACCACCCATCATTGGCAACAACTCCTTTTCTGTGTCGCTCAGCGGGCTGTCGGTCTGCAGACAGGAGGCCTCACTGGTCAACTGCCATGTGCCAATAATGGTTTGACCCCGACTGACCACACTGGCCAGCATGAGGGTGATTACGACGATCCATTTCATAACTGAGGTATCCAAGGCACAAATTTACATTAAATTGTTCCCATGTTGACCGCGCGAAGTCTCATGATAGGTGGGTGGCTGTTGCTGCTGGCGGCCGGTTGTAATGCCCCAACCACGCAAGATGATCCATTGCTCACCCAACTGATCAGTGCCGATACGTCACTACGCTATGAAGTTGCCCACCGCGACTCGCTGGAGATCCAGATACTCTACACCCGGATCGATCGCGATTCGCTGAATCAACCCCATTTTACTTCGCACGGATTTGGGTTGGATTCTTCCAGCTATTTCTATCCCGCCTCCACCATCAAGTTGCCCATAGCTGTTATGGCACTGGAAAAGCTCCAGGACCTTAAATCCTATAAAGTGAATAAATTCACTACCGTATTCCACGACAGTGCCTTTTCCGGCCAGCGACCCATCCGATTTGACCCGAGTGCCGAAACAGGTTTGCCATCCATGGCCCAGTATATCCGCAAGGTCCTGATGGTAAGTGACAACAATGCCTCCAATGCCTTGTATGAATTTCTCGGACAGCAGGAAGCCAACGACCGTGTCCGGAAAAAAGGCTATCACATCCGTGTTTTGCATCGACTGAGCCGCGCGGCCACCATTGAAGAAAACCGCCACACAGAAGGGGTATGGTTCACCCGAAATGATTCGGTGCTGCTGCGACTTCCACCACAGGCCAATCCAGACTCGATTAGACCATCCCGGAAAGTTTACAAGGGAATTGGTTATCGCGAAGGCGACCGGCTGATCCAGAAACCCTTTGACTTCACCTACAAAAATGAATTCCCATTGCAGGACCAACAAGATATCCTCAAGGCAATTCTTTTTCCGTTTTCGATGCCCCCCGCACGGCAATTCAATATCTCCGATGACGACCGGCGCTTTCTAATGCAATACATGTCGCAGTACCCGCGTGAAACCAATTGGCCACCCTACTACCGCGACACGACGTTGTATGATGCCGCCGTGAAGTACCTGATGGTTGCCCAACAAAAGCAACCCATCTCCCCGTCAATCAGGATTTTCAATAAGATCGGTGGTGCTTATGGCTATCTTATTGACAACGCCTACATCGTGGACTTCGACCATGGCATAGAATTCATGCTCTCCGCCGTCATCAGCACCAATCGGGATGGCATCTACAATGACGACCGGTATGATTACGAGACGATTGGCTATCCATTTCTTCGCAAACTCGGTCAATGCATCTACCGGTACGAACTCACGCGACCCAGGGCCCATAAGCCGGATCTGTCCGCATTCCGCATTACATACGATCGTTGATTCTAATGTTTGGACATTCGGTTTGATTGCACGAATTTTCGATCTCAACATTCGGATATGCAAAAAGGCAACGCAATTGTCATAACCGCCGGCTACCTGGATTCCAGCAATGGCAAGACGGCCCATGGTCTCATTCGGGGTACCGATCGCTTCAACATTGTTGGTGTGGTGGACCACAAGCATGCCGGAAAGGATGCAGGCGAAGTATTGGACGGAAAGAAGCGCAACATCCCCGTGTACGCCACGATCGCTGACTTCGTACGCGATGGAAAGGTAAAAGCTGAATATTGCGTTCTGGGTGTAGCTACCAAAGGCGGGGTAATTCCGGATTCGCTGCGCGTGATGCTGCGGGAGGCTTTGGAAAATAATTTCCACCTCGTTAATGGCCTGCATGATTACGTAAGCGACCACCCGGACCTTGCCGAATTGGCTCGTTCACGCGGACTTCAGCTGATTGACGTGCGCAAACCCAAGAAATTCAAGGATTTACACTTTTGGTCCGGAAAGATATCAACCGTGCATTGCCCAAAAATTGCAGTGCTGGGAACCGATTGTGCGTTGGGAAAGCGCACAACCACGCGATTTCTGACTGAGGCCATGCGCAAAGCCGGCTACAAGGCAGAAATGATTTATACCGGCCAGACCGGCTGGATGCAGGGTGCGAAATATGGCTTTATATTCGATTCCACCCTTAACGATTTCATCTCCGGCGAAATGGAGCATGCGATTGTACAATGTTGGGAAGAGGTCAAACCGGATATCATATTTATTGAAGGACAATCTTCACTGCGCAACCCGAGTGGCCCCGCAGGCGCTGAGTGGATTGTTTCAGCTGCGGCCAATGGCGTGGTATTGCAGCACAATCCGGCCCGAAAGCAATATAAAGACATGGAGTTTTATCCGGCCTACCTGCCCGATCCCAAGGATGAAATCGAGCTGATCCGGATTTATGGGGCACCCACCGTGGCCTTGATGATCAACACCATGAAGATGTCGCTGCAGGATGCCCGCGACTATGCGGCCCGCTACCAGCAAACGCTGGGCATACCCACCCTATTGCCGCTGGAGGATGGCGTAGACGCGCTGATTCCGATCTTCAAAGACATGATTGATAAGTCCATCGCCCAGGTGTAGTCGTTTCAAACATTTAACTGACCGTAATGAAAATCAAATCTATCCGTGTTTGGACCGCTGACCTCGGTAACACCAAGCCTTACACAATTGCCTTCAAGACAGTAGACGAAGTGCTCAACACCTTTGTGGAGGTTACCCTGCACAATGGCATGACGGGCCTCGGTGCGGCCAATGCCAGTGAATATGTAACCGGCGAGAGCCAGAATGACACCAAATCGGCCCTTACGGAGAATAATACTGCGTTTTTGATCGGACGTGACATCCTGGAAATGAACCAGTTGCTGTTTGAAATCCGGCAGAAGTTCTCAAAGACCCCTGCTGCGGCTGCGGCCCTGGATATTGCTTTGCACGATGCACTGACAAAGCACCTGGGCATTCCGCTCGTGAAGTACCTCGGGCAGAAAATTACCTCGATGCCCACATCCAATACGATAGGGATCAAAAATGTCGAGGAGACATTGAAGGAGGCACAGGAATATGGCGATCGAGGTTTCAAGGCTTTGAAGGTGAAGATTGGCAAAAACCTGGAAGAGGACATCGAACGCCTGGTTAAGTTGCGCGAGAAATTCGGCAACCGGTTCATGATCCGCATTGATGCTAACCAGGGATATACCCGAACCAGTACCATTGAGTTATACAATCGCACCAAACACCTGAACCTCGAACTGATCGAGCAGCCCCTGCCGGCCAAGTCGGTCGAGGAGATGCGCAGCCTGCCGGAAGAAGTCCGTAAGGTGATCGCTGCTGACGAATCTTTGTTGTCCGCCAAAGATGCACTGAACCTCATCAAGCCGGCCCGGGCCTGTGGCATCTTCAACATCAAGTTGATGAAGTGCGGAGGGATATATCAGGGGCTCAAAATCGCTGATATTGGCTTGCAGGAGGGTCTGGACCTCTTTTGGGGATGTAATGATGAAAGTGTGGTGAGTATCACTGCGGCACTGCATATGGCATTTGCCTGTTCGAATACGAAATACATCGATCTGGATGGCAGCCTGGACCTGGCGAAGGACGTTGTGAAGGGTGGATTCATCCTGAAGGACGGCATGATGAGCTGCTCGGACAAGGCCGGTTTGGGCGTAGAAATTCTATAAATTTTCAGAATTACAAGTCACTGATAATCAGAGGAAATCGCTGATTTACCTAGGCTCTTGTGGAAGGAGCCTTCAATTCCTTACTTTTTTTGAATCCTGGCCTTGGTAACTCCGGGTCAGTTCCTATCTTTGCAGTCCTTTTTGCGGCACAAAACCCGCAAATCGACTTAAAAAACAGCAAAATAGGTTTAACCATGCCTGGAATTATAGGACGTAAGATTGGGATGACAAGCATATATGGCCAGGACGGCCAGAATATCGCCTGTACCGTCATCGAGGCAGGGCCATGTGTAGTTACTCAGGTCAAGAACGAACAGACTGATGGCTACAACGCTCTGCAACTGTCCTTCGGTGAGAAGAAAGAAAAAAACACATCCAAGCCGCTGGTAGGTCACTTCAAGAAAGCTAATACCACACCCAAGCGGGACGTGGTTGAGTTTCGTGACTTCGGCGCAGAGTTCAACGGTTACGCTGAACTCGGTAAGGAAGTCCGCATTCAGGATGTGTTTGCCGAAGGTGATTTTTTGGATGCCGTGGGCACCTCTAAGGGCCGCGGTTTTCAAGGTGTTGTGAAGCGCCATGGCTTCCAGGGAGTCGGAGGGCAGACCCACGGTCAGCACAACCGTCTTCGTGCACCCGGTTCAATGGGTAACGCCTCTTTTGCATCACGCGTGATCAAAGGAAAGCGTCTCCCGGGCCGTATGGGCAACGACCGTGTGAAAGTTACCAACCTTCAGGTGGTGAAGATCATTACGGAGCACAACCTGATTCTGGTCAGCGGGTCTGTACCAGGCGCGAAAAACTCAACCATAATACTGCAAAAGTGATGGACGTAGTAATTACCAAACACAGTGGCGAAAAAACCGGCCGGAAAGTGAACCTTTCTCCGGAGGTATTTGGCATTGAGCCGAACGACCACGCAATCTGGCTGGATGTAAAAAGCCATCTGGCTAACATGCGCCAGGGTACGCACAAATCAAAACAGCGTAACGAGATCTCCGGATCATCCAAAAAGATCAAGAAGCAAAAAGGTACTGGTGGAGCCCGTGCGGGTAACATCAAGAACCCCCAATTCAAAGGTGGTGGCCGTGTTTTCGGTCCCGCTCCCCGCGAATACTCCTTCAAACTCAACAAGAAGGTGAAAGACCTGGCCCGCAAGTCAGCCCTCACCTACAAGGCAAAGGACAACTCCATCGCCATTGTTGAAGACTTCAACTTCGAAGGACCCAAGACCAAGAGTTATATCAGCCTCCTGAAATCACTGGGCGTGGATTCTCAGAAGACGTTGCTGGTGTTGCCTGAAAGCAACTTCAACATCGCAGCTTCTGGCCGCAACATCCAGAATACCAAAGTCATCACAGCATCACAGATTAATACCTATGATGTGATCCATGCCGACAAACTGATTCTGGTAGAGAGCTCAGTAGGTAAAATTGACACCCTGTTAAAATAACCGACCATGAGTATCCTCAAGCGCCCCCTGGTGACCGAAAAGGTCTCTGCCCTGAACGAGAAGGGCAAATATGGTTTTGTTGTTGATATCGACGCCAATAAAGTCGAAATCAAAAAGGCCGTGGAGAAAATGTACGGTGTTAATGTAAAGCGTGTCAATACCATCTCCGGGATGGGCAAGTTGAAAGTGCGCTCTACAAAAGCCGGCATGGTTACCGGCCGTAAGCCCAACACCAAGAAAGCCATCGTTACGCTGGCCGAAGGTGAAGTGATTGACTTTTATGGCAACGTTTAATTCGTGATTAGCGATGGCATTGAATAAACTAAGACCGATAACCCCAGGTACCCGCCACAGGTTGGCTCCGGGTTTCGATGATATTACCGCCTCCCGGCCAGAGAAGTCGTTGCTGACTTCCCTGAAAAAGACGGGCGGTCGCAACAACAGCGGACGTATGACCATGCGCTACATCGGCGGCGGTCATAAGCAGAAACTCAGAGATATCGACTTCAAGCGCGACAAGTTTGGTGTACCTGCTGTAGTGAAGTCGATTGAATATGATCCCACCCGCACAGCCCGCGTGGCTTTGCTGTATTACAAGGATGGTTTCAAATCGTATATCCTTGCTCCCCAGGGTCTCAAGGTTGGTCAGACTGTAGTGTCTGGTAGCGACATCGCTCCTGAAATTGGAAATGCCCTGCCGCTTGCCAAGATTCCGGTAGGTACGATTATACACAACGTAGAAAACAAGCCCGGCGCAGGCGCATCTATCGCCCGAAGCGCCGGATCATTTGTGCAATTGCTTGCCCGCGAAGGTGAGTATGCTACGCTCAAAATGCCTTCAGGCGAAATGCGCCAGGTATTGGCACGTTGCATCGCCACGGTAGGTGCTGTGTCAAACCCTGACCATATGAATGAGTCGGTTGGTAAGGCAGGCCGAAGCCGTTGGAGAGGTGTTCGCCCCCGTACCCGCGCCGTAGCCATGAACCCTGTCGATCACCCGATGGGTGGTGG
>DNZD01000378.1 GCA_003504855.1 Cytophagales bacterium | reverse complement strand
TGGATGATATCTTCAGCCAGTTCGGGGACATCTTTGGCAATGGCGGCAGTCCGTTTGAAAGCTTCTTTGGTGGTGGCGGCTCTCGCAGCAGCCAGCGCCGCGGATCCAACCTCCGCATCAAACTGAAACTCACGCTGGAAGAAATTGCCAACGGTGTGGAGAAGAAAATCAAGGTGAACCGCCTGGTTCGGGCAGAAGGTGTAACCTTCAAAACCTGCGCCACTTGCCAGGGTAACGGCCAGGTGCGTAAGGTGGTGAACACGATGCTTGGACAAATGGTATCGGCAACGACCTGTCCTACTTGCCACGGTTCAGGTCAGATTATAGATAAGCGTCCATCCGGCGTGGATAGCTCCGGCCTGGTTTCCAAAGAAGATCTATTGTCAATCCGCATTCCGGCCGGCGTTTCTGATGGCATGCAATTATCGATGAGCGGAAAAGGCAATGAAGCCCCCGGAGGCGGTGTGCCCGGTGACTTACTCATTGTGATAGAAGAACAAGAGGATAAAGAACTGAAGCGCGATGGCAATAATCTCGTATATGATCTTCACATCAACTTTGCCGATGCTGTGCTCGGCACCAGCATCGAAGTACCCTCGGTAGGCGGAAAAGTGCGGATCAAAATTGAACCCGGTACCCAGGGCGGTAAGATTCTGCGCCTGCGTGGCAAGGGACTGCGGGATATCAACGGATATGGCACCGGGGATCAGCTCATCTATGTGAACATCTGGACACCCCAGAAGCTGAGCAGTGAAGAAAAGGCCATGATCGAGAAACTGAGATCTTCACCAAACTTCCAACCGCACCCAGACAGCTCAGAAAAGGGCTTTTTTGAGCGAATGAAGGAATATTTCAGCCAGGAATAAAAATTCCTACCCCCCAGCCGTACAAATTTTCTAACCTTTTCAGATTAGTGCCCGTATATGACCAATTACGGGTGATCGGGTGACCGATCCCGGCTAACCTAAAGAGAGAAAAACGCGTAAGTACGGTTATGTTCAAGACGTCGTTATTGGCTTTGACGGGTATTCTGACCACCAGCGGAGTGCTGGCTCAGATGAAGAAGCAGTTTACGGTTGAAAAGAACCAAAGCTGCGAGACCGTTAATCTTTGCCTCAAAGCAAAGACCGGTAACTGCTTTGTCCGCCCCGGCCAGACGGACGAAATCCTCTCCATCTTTAGCAATCAGGATCTCGAAGAATATGCCCACACCTTCAGCAATGAAGTAAAGAATGCGGTCTGCTTTGTCAACCTGGCCCTCGAGCAGGAAGGCCACCGCGGCGTGGGACAAAAAATCTCTTATCAGGTATTCGGCGGCACCGAAGAGGTGCATGACAAATTTTGGAAGGTCTACCTGACCGATACCAAGCCTTATGCACTGGACTTTGATTATGGTCTGGGCAATGCGAATATTGATTTGTCCGGGCTGGCTATCAAGAAACTGAAAATCAATACCGGCAGCGCCGACGTGAATGTTTCGTATGCCACCGGCGCCATGAACCAGGTAGAGATGGATACCTTCTTTGTTAAGGTTGATCTGGGTTCACTCAACGTACGACAACTCAATCTTTCTCGGTCGCACGTGGTGATGGCCGAAGTGGGGTTTGGCAATATTCTGCTGGACTTCAGCAACAAGGCAGATTTTAAGCCTGACTTTATGCCCGTCGTACAGGGCAGTGTCGGAGCGGGTAACATGGTTATCTTCCTGCCTGATGAAACCGTTCCGGTATTAGTGCATATTAACGAATCCTGGCTGTGTAGTGTGAATTTGTCGCGGAGCTTGCATCGGGTGGGGGAAAATTCATACGCCAATAACGCCTATGCCCATAACCCCAAAAATGCATTGACATTTGACCTCGATGTGTCCATGGGAAAGATCATCTTCCGCGAAAAATCAAATTGATTCAATTTTTTTGCCCGTCCGATTATTTCTGCCCCGGCAGTTGTAATTGCATGACGTATATTGCTACTCATCCCTTAAACCCCTAATCAACACAACCTGTGGAAGCCCTGAGAGCCCGTGGAGTCAGTAAGCGGTATGCGGAGCATACTGCCCTGGACCGGGTGGAGCTGGTCGTTCCCGAACAATCCATTTATGGATTACTCGGACCAAACGGAGCCGGCAAGACCACCCTCATCCGTATCATCAACCAGATCATCAATGCCGACGAAGGTGAGATTACCATCTTTGGTCAAAAGCTGAATCCCGCCCATATCGGAGTGATTGGCTACCTGCCTGAAGAGCGCGGCCTGTACAAAAAACTGAAGGTCGGCGAACAGCTCCTGTACCTCGCCCAACTCAAAGGCCTGAGCCGCGCCGATGCCATGCAGCGCATCAAGGTGTGGTTACGGAAATTTGAAATCACCGACTGGTGGGGAAAGAAAGTAGAAGACCTGTCGAAGGGTATGGCCCAAAAAGTGCAGTTCATCAGCACGGTGATGCACGAACCCAAACTTATTATCCTGGATGAGCCGTTCTCCGGATTCGATCCGGTAAACGCCCAACTCATCACCGATGAGATTCTGGGGCTCAAGAAAAACGGTTCCACCATTATCTTCTCCACGCACCGCATGGAGACCGTGGAAGACCTTTGTGATCATATCGCCCTGATCAACAAATCGAAGAAAATCCTGGAAGGATCGAAAAAGCAGGTGAAGGATCAGTTCAAGACCAATACGTTCGAGATTCAGCACCGGGGAAGCTTTACGCATTCCGGCGCGGGATTTAACATTCTGTCGCAGGAGCCGATTGAAGATGATATGATTCGCACCCTGGTTAAACTGAATCACGGTACCACCACCGACCTGATCCGCGAGGTCATCCAGGTAACTGAAGTTCACAGCTTCCACGAAAAAGTACCGAGCATGAGTGAAATATTCATCAGTCTAGTGAAAGGAGGTTCCCATGAATAAGATTTGGTTAATCATTCAGCGCGAGTTCTTAAACCGCGTTCAGAAGAAGTCATTCCTGGTAGCGACCATCCTGATACCGCTGATATTTCCGGCAATCATCGGCCTTCTGGTATTTATTGCCAAGGAGTCTGACAAGAATTCCAAGAAGCAGGTCATTCATTATGTAGATGATAGCAAAGCTTTCCTCCCGGATTCCGGCCGGTTTCAGTTCAAACCTTTTGCAGGATCCCTGGAGGATGCCAAGAAGGCCTATGACCAAAGTGAGGATTTTGGGTTGCTCTATATTCCCACATACAACCTCAGCAAACCGGAAGGGATTACCCTGTATAGCAAGAAGAGCCCCAGCCTGGAAGATGTGAGTAACATCGAACGTCTGTTTGAAAACCAGATCAAAGACGTCAAGATGCGAAAACTCAACATTGACCAGAAACTGCTTGACAGCCTCAAAACCAACGTGAGTATCAAGACTGTAAAACTCAGCGAAGGCGGGCAGGAGAAGTCGAGCAATGTGGGCATCCTGTTCGGAATCGGTATGGCGGGCGGCATCCTGATGTACATGTTCATTTTCATTTATGGTGCCCAGATTATGCAGGGTATCATCGAGGAGAAGACGAGCAAAGTGGTGGAGGTAATCGTTTCCTCGGTGAAGCCATTCCAGTTGATGATGGGCAAGATCCTGGGCCTGGCCTCTGTCGGGTTGTTGCAGTTTCTCATTTGGATTATTCTGATGTCAACCCTTACGTTTGGTGTGTTGGGTTTCTTTGGCATTGATCCGCCGCAGCAACAGGCACTTCAGCAGATGGGTCCCGAAATTGCGGCGCAGAAGGCCGCCGTGGATTCTACGGTAATCAGCACCATCAATGAAGCTTTGAATCTCAACTGGGGCTTTATCCTTTTCAATTTCCTTTTCTATTTCCTGGGAGGCTATCTGATCTACGGTGCGCTGTTTGCGGCTGTTGGTTCGGCTGTCGACAGCCCGGCTGAAGCCCAGCAGTTCATGTTCCCGATTACCATTCCGATGTTGATATCCTACATGAGTTTGTTCATGTTTATCCTGAAAGATCCGCATGGTACTGTTAGTGTCTGGTTATCGATTATACCATTTACATCGCCCATTGCCATGATGGGAAGGATTGGATCTGATGTGCCCACCTGGCAATTGGTATTGTCCATGACGCTCCTCATAGCCGGATTTATTTTCACTACCTGGATGGCGGGCCGGATTTATCGCGTTGGTATTCTGATGAGCGGTACCAAAGTAAACTACCGCGTCCTGGCAAAGTGGTTTATGCAAAAAGAGTAGTGGATTTCTTTTAAGGCAATAACACCATCAATTACCGGAGCTGCTTCCAGCCGCTCCGGTAATTTTTTTGTACCTTCATTCATCGGCTCATGAATAAACCGATTCGTTTGCCCAGCATGGACTTCTATGAGGACAATGCCAACCTCAAGTGGATTGTTCTTGCTGTTTCGGTTATCATCAGTCTTGGCACCATCTATTACACAAATATTCTGGTGGCCCAGCTTAAGGAACGCGAACACAATCAGGTGAACCTCTTTGCACGTGCCCTGGAGTACACATCCAACGACACCGACAACAACATCCTTTTCATCACCGAAGAAATCATCTTCAAGAACAATTCCATACCCACCATCCTGGTGAACGAAAACAATGAAATCATCAATTCTAACAATGTTGATGTTGAAGACAATTGGTCGCCAGCACGCAAACAGGAAGCCCTGCAACACGAATTGCGTGAAATGAAGAAGACGTATCCGCCCATCCCCATCCTCCTCAAGGATCCCAACACCTCGGAGGTCTTTGGCAAGCAGTACGTGTATTACAAAAATTCATTTCTTCTGACCCAGCTCACAGCTTACCCCTACATACAGCTTTCGGTCATCGCCATCTTTGCCTTCATCTCCTACCTCGCCTTCAGCTATTCCAAAACTGCCGAGCAGAATCGGGTGTGGGTGGGATTGGCCAAAGAGACCGCCCATCAATTGGGCACACCGCTTTCATCCCTCATGGCCTGGGTGGAAGTATTCCGTGATGATCCCCAGTTCAAAGGCCGTGGAATCGTGGAAGAACTCGATAAGGACATCCGGAAATTGCGTGTGGTGACCGAGCGATTTTCCAGTATTGGCTCTACCCCGGTTCTCAAGGAGGAAAATCTCTACCTGTTGGTGAATAACGTAGTCAGTTACCTGCAGCCGCGTGTTTCCTCCAAAATCAATATTGAGGTATACGCGCTGTCAGAAACCATTTCGGCTATGGTTCACGCGCCCTTATTTGAGTGGGTAATCGAAAATCTCTGCAAAAATGCCGTTGATGCCATGGGCAGCAGCGGCACCATTGCCATTAAGATCCTGCGCGGGAACGAAAAGAAGGTATTTATTGACATATCTGACAATGGCAAGGGTATACCCAAGTCTATACTCTCCAGTGTTTTTAAACCAGGCTTCACCACCAAGAAGCGTGGCTGGGGACTTGGATTGGCCCTGGCGAAACGCATTATCGAACTCTATCACAACGGCCGGATTTTCGTAAAGTCCTCCGAAGAAAATCAGGGTACAACCTTCCGGATTGAATTAACTGTTTCCTAGCGCCCATAAACTGATTTACAGATAGTTAGGTGGGTGAAAAATTCCGGGATTTTATGACAGGGCTCCTTGTTGATGCCACCCCCGAAAGTTACTTTTGTGGCCAATATTAGAAACCTACATAACCCTTTCTGATCACCATGGCAAACTTTGGCAGAATCACACAGGTAATCGGCCCCGTTGTTGACGTAGCATTCGACGAGCCAGGCACCAAACTCCCCAATATTCTCGACGCATTGGTAGTAACCAAGTCCGACGGTACCCGCATTGTGCTGGAGTGCCAGCAACACCTCGGTGAAGACCGCGTTCGTTCGGTGGCCATGGATGGTACCGAGGGTCTGGTGCGCGGCATGAAGGTGACCGACACCGGTTCACCCATTCAGATGCCGATTGGCGATGACATCAAAGGCCGACTGTTTAATGTGATTGGTGAGGCCATCGACGGCATCAAGCAACCCAAAGGCGACAAAGGCTTGCCTATTCACCGCAATGCGCCTCATTACGAAGACCTGACCACTTCCACGGAGGTATTGTATACTGGTATCAAAGTAATCGACCTGATTGAGCCTTATGCCAAAGGAGGTAAAATTGGTCTGTTTGGTGGTGCCGGTGTAGGCAAGACGGTGTTGATTCAGGAATTGATCAACAACATTGCAAAGGCTTATTCCGGTTTGTCTGTATTCGCAGGCGTGGGTGAGCGTACCCGCGAGGGAAACGACCTGCTGCGCGAAATGATCGAAGCTGGCATTGTAGACTACGGTGACGAATTCAGAAAATCAATCCACGCCGGTGGCTGGGATCTGTCGAAAGTAGACCACGCCAAGCTGAAAGAGTCCAAGGCAACATTCGTGTTTGGACAGATGAACGAACCCCCCGGCGCTCGTGCACGGGTAGCCTTGTCTGGTCTTACCCTTGCTGAATATTTCCGCGATGGCGATGGCACCGGAAAAGGCCGCGATATCCTCTTCTTTATCGATAACATCTTCCGTTTCACCCAGGCCGGATCTGAAGTATCAGCTCTCCTGGGCCGTATGCCTTCTGCCGTAGGTTATCAGCCCACACTGGCCTCAGAAATGGGTGCCATGCAGGAACGCATCACTTCTACCAAAAACGGTTCCATTACTTCTGTGCAGGCTGTTTACGTTCCGGCTGACGACTTGACTGACCCGGCTCCTGCTACAACATTCTCTCACCTCGATGCCACCACGGTATTGAGCCGTAAGATTGCTGAATTGGGTATCTATCCTGCCGTAGACCCGCTGGATTCAACTTCCCGAATCCTGCGCGCAGATATCGTAGGTGAAGAACATTACAATTGCGCTCAGCGTGTTAAAATGATTCTCCAGCGCTACAAGGAATTGCAGGATATCATCGCCATCCTCGGTATGGACGAACTCAGCGACGAGGACAAGCAGGTAGTAAACCGCGCCCGTCGTGTGCAGCGTTTCCTCTCCCAGCCCTTCCACGTGGCTGAAGCCTTCACCGGCCTCAAGGGTGCCCTGGTTGATATCAAGGATACCATCAAAGGCTTTAATATGATCATGGACGGCGAACTGGATCACCTCCCTGAATCAGCCTTCAACCTGGTGGGTAGCATCGAACAGGCAATCGAGAAAGGTGAGCGACTCATGGCCGAAGCTAAAGGATAAGCAATCATGCATCTCGAAATCATAACACCGGACGAAAAGGTTTTTGAAGGAGAAGTCTCTGTGGTCACCTGCCCAGGTGCTGACGGTTCTTTTCAGTTGTTAAATAACCATGCACCCCTCGTGAGCCTGTTGGCCGAAGGTGTTGTGGAGTATAAAACCAGTCAGCAGCGTGAACACGTCGCCATTACCGGTGGTGTAGTAGAAGTGCTCCAAAACAAAGTGATCGTTCTGGCTGACGGAGTCAGGAAGTAATCCGCATAACAATAAATAAAAAAGGCGCCCAAAGCGCCTTTTTTTATTTGCGGACTGGAAGGAAATCTCTCTTCCCCTTCCAGACATCTCTATGTACTGACAGCGTCGGTGCCGCAAAATAGGTCTCGGGTTGCAACGAACTACCCAGGGTCCATCCATTGGCTGTCGGCCAGGCCTCCAGCGTTACTATCGGTGCCGCTCGTCTCTCAAACACAATACGCAATGGCGGCTCTCCGGTAGGCTGGCTCGCGGCAAACGTGGACACGTTTTTATATTCCAGAAGATTCAGGTAGTTGGATACCGCGGCAGAGTCTGCCAATATATTTCCCAGGTGCCATCCATTGCGTCTCTCGAGCACAAAACTGCTATCAGCCGGATACCGGAAAGTTATTCGGTCGATGGAGTCACGTTTCAACCGGATAAAGGTTTTGTCGCGCCAGTCGTCAAACAGCCGGTTAAACTGTCCCTCCAGGAATCCGGGTACCGCATAGACCTCTTTTTCACCTTGCCGCCGCACATAGGTGTGCGCGCCCCCGGAGAACATGCCGCCTTGTCCGGATGCAAATGCTGACCGGCCGATCCAGAGATCAGCTTGCACATCGTCACCTGCTTTAACTTGAACATGGGTCCCCGTGCTGTCACCAACGCGAAATTCATTCCACCGGTTAGCCCTGCGGGCCACCATCTGGTTGGGGCGAAGGTTGATAAGCGTACCCAAGGCTACCGAAGCAGCACCGGACTCAAGCCTTCCCTTGGTTCCGTCTGAAGATGTCAATTGCCATTGATGTCCGGACTTCATCAGCTTTATTTCAGACTTGATCTGACGGGCGGGCCGGATCAGAATTTGCGTTGTCTCCGCTGAATCCAGCTCTACCAATTGACCAGGCAGATTACTCTCCCGAAGCGGAGACCGGTAAAAGCGCACACCCAAAAAGACAATAATCAAACCGCCCAATACGGCGATCAGTTTCCAGTTGTTAGCGTTCTTCATAGTTCTCACTCATTCGTTTCAGACGCGTCATACGATTCTCCTGCATGCGAATCAACCCGTAACCTATTACAAGCAGAATCGGCAGCAGGAAGTTGATATACTTCAGCAGGGTTCTGGTGGATTCTTCCAATTCACGCAAGGGTCGCGAGGAGGCACCTTTGGTCCTTAATTCAATGAGGCCGGTATCATCCGACAGCCAGTCAATCGAGTTCACGACCAGGTGTACATTGTCGGGTTGAACCCTCCGTGCCTGCTGTCCGGTGCCATTAATAGCCAGGTCACCATCACCGATGATTACCATTTTGCCTGATGTATTACCCGCCAGTCTGCCTTCCAGCGCACCAGCCACGGGCAAGCCAGGTTGCACGAAATCATTGGGCGTCCACTTCTTATTGATATCAAACTGTAACGGTGCCGCCATGGAGCCCGATTGCTCGGAGGCAAACGCGAGGCCGGTAAATCGTTTGCT
>DNZD01000377.1 GCA_003504855.1 Cytophagales bacterium | reverse complement strand
GAATCGTTCACCGGCAAAACGATTACATTGTCCTTTTTGAACCCAAGGTCTTTGTATCGGATGAAGTCAATCTGGTCCTGCATGAGCAGGTAGCCGGTGACCACAAAAATAGAAACACTGAATTGGACAGTGATGAGGGCTTTTCTGAACAGGAGATGGGAAGCGTTGTTTTTATAAACCCCTTTCAACGCTGAGATGACGGGTATCTGTGACAGGAAGAGTGCAGGATAAAGGCCTGATAGCAGTCCGATGGTTATTGATATGATTATTGAACCAAACAAAAGCATCGGATTGTGAAACAGATCAAATGAAAGATGTTTGCCGATGAGCCCATTGAAGGAGGAAGCGTTTATCACGAAATAGACCAGAAGCATAGCCAACAGTAATGACAGCAGAGACAGTACTACGGATTCCGTCAGGATCGAAATGATGAGCGTTGACCGGCTTGACCCGACCACTTTTTTTAGTGCCATTTCACCAGCCCTCCGGATCGACTTCGCTGTAGCGAGGTTCATGTAGTTAATGCACGCCATCATAAATATCAGCAAACCAATGGAAGTGAAGGCAATGATATAAGAAGTATTGGCGTGTGGCCTGTCTGCCACTATATCAGCATCAAAGTGGGTTTCTATTAATGGTTGTAACAGGGGGGTATATTTTCCACCCACCTGATCGCCGGTTTCCTTGAAGTGTTTCCAATAGGTGGCTGGAAATTTGGAATAGAATGCCGAGGGGTCGTACTGCTCCGGGAACAATGCGTAAATCATGACATCCGGATTCCAGAAGCTTTCAGATGTTGGTTTTCCATTATTCATGGCCCAGTCCCGAAAGTCTGGAAGGCCCGCGAGCAGGATGCCAAACTTCAGATGGGTGTTATCGGGATGGTCTTCAATGACAGCGGTGATTTTTCTGGCAACGCCGTTGACGACAAGAACTTTATCCACTACATCCCAGGAGCCAAAATACTTCAATGCGACAGACCGGGTCATGATTACACTGGCGGGATCAGTCAGGCAGGTTTCGGCATGACCGGCGAGGAAGGGATGCGAAAAGACCTGGAAATAACGGGAGTCTGATTGCACGGCGTTCTCCTCGTAAAACATCTCCTGTTTACCGTTGTGCTCAAATTGCACCAGGCAACGATTCAACAGATCAATTTTGGTTAAGTCGAGTACTTCCGGATACTCGTCTTTAAGTACGTATGCCAATTCACGCGCTGAGCGGGCAGATTTGAATTCCATCCCAGGGATAAAGTAATCACAGCCAATGCGATAGATCTGGTTGTGCTTTGAGTAGTGCTTGTCGTACGTAAGGTCACTTTGCAGGATGAGCAATAGCATCATGCTGACCGCTATTCCTACCGAAAGGCCCAGCATATTCAACATCGAGAAGAAGGCATTCTTTCGAAACGACCGGAAAGCAAATTTTATGTGGGCTAAGAACATAGGTCAAGTTTAAGTTCCGGCAGTGAACAATAAATATAAGTGAAACGTCTGTTTGAACCACGAATTCAAAGGCACCATAATTTTGCCTTAATAAATAGTAAATTAGGGTTGACTCACGCAGAGGCAACTGATATGAAAACCCTGCCCTCTATGACAGCCTGCACCCCGATCATTCCCAGTGCTGATCTGGAAAAGAGCCTTCGCTTTTGGGTTGAAGGCCTTGGATTGCAGTCTGATCAGAAAATGCGGCAGGGGGGAAAGTTGGTCGGATGCATGGTTTTTAATGAGCACGTCCGCTTTTGGTTGAACCAACGAACAGGCACTACAACCATTCCAACTGACTATGAAGGTATCCGCCTCTATTGGGCGCCAGAAGACCTGGAAGGCCCCCGACTCAGGTTGAAAGTACTTGGGTATGTGGTTTCTGACATAGTTGTTCGCGAATACGGACAAACTGAATTCTTTGTAACCGATGATGATGGGTATTCGCACTGTTTTGGTGTTCCCAAATCGTAATTGAGTCCAATGAGATACGAGCTTACTATGATATGAACATTGAATCGATCAGTTCCATCTGCCGAAGCCTTCCGTCTGTCACGGAAGAAATAAAATGGGGAAATGACCTTTGCTTTATAGTGGGCGGCAAGATGTTCTGTGTGGTGCTGCTTGAAAATCCAGTAAAGATTTCTTTTAAGGTTCCGGATGATGAATTTGAAGAGCTCAGCAGTTCAACGGGGATTATTCCAGCTCCTTATGCTGCCAGGCATAAGTGGGTATTGGTAGAGGATATCCGGGTTATGAACAAGAAAAAACTAGAACATTACATCAGCCAGTCCTATCATTTGGTCAGGAGTAAATTCTCGAAAAAGAAGCAGGATATGCTTGGTAAATAAAGTTGGTGGAATCTTGTATTGAAAATTACATCGGAACAGGCACTTTAATGATCAGCGTTTTCTGCTTTTTTTCTGCGTATTCTGTGCGCTTTGTATTTCTCACCGAAGGTGCCGACGTCTTTTTTCTGTTATCATTTCCCTGGTCTTTGCGCCTCCGTAAGCTTTCATTTCGAGGGGGTACCGGAATTGACCGAGGCGGCCAATCCGGTAAGACGGTAAGGGGTTGAAGTATTCTTTCATCTCAAATTGGTAAACGCCTAAATGATTATCTTGTCCTATCAACCCCAACCTGGTCAACATGCACCGTCGCAGTTTTATCCAAAAGACTTTCCTCGCCACGGCGGGGATGAGTCTGCTGAATTCGTTTTACTTGAGCGCGGAAGTTGCCGGTACGGCAGCTGTCAATAGCGTACGTATCGAACAACGAATCCTGGAGTTAGCTAAATTCGGTCGTGATGCAAATGGTCATGGCTATCGGGTAGCCTACACCCAGGGCGACATCGAAGGACGGGCATGGTTCATGAACCTGATGAAACAAGCCGGCCTTGACCCTGCAATTGATGCCGGTGGTAATATCATCGGCACGCGCAAGGGCAGGAATCCCGCCCTCAAACCCATTGCATTTGGTTCACACATCGACATGGTCCCCGACGGTGGCAACTACGATGGCACCCTGGGATCGATCGGCGCTTTGGAGGTGATTGAGATTCTGAATGAGAACAAGATTACCACGGAGCACCCACTCGAAGTAATCATTTTTGGTAATGAAGAAGGCGGCACCATCGGCAGCCGGGCGATGACAAGTGGATTAACCAAAGAAGGATTGCTTCAGAAGAGTCAAAGTGGTTTAACCATGGCTGAAGGCATTACAGCCATTGGCGGCCGGCCGGATGATATCGCCGGGACGGTAAGAAAGAAGGGAGATATCAAGGCATTTCTTGAATTGCATATTGAAC
>DNZD01000316.1 GCA_003504855.1 Cytophagales bacterium | reverse complement strand
GGGGTCACGTAATGCGTTACATCAGCGATGTGTACACCCACTTCATAGTGGCCATTTTCCAGTTCTCGGAACGACAGCGCATCATCAAAATCCTTGGCGTCTTCGGGATCAATGGTAAATGTCAGGATATCGCGAAAATCCCTGCGCTTCTTAATTTCTCCATCACCTATGGTGTCATTGATTTTTTCCGATGCATGCAGAACGGGTTCCGGAAAACGGAAGGGCAAATCAAACTCGGCCATGATGGAGTGAATCTCGGCTTCGTTCTCGCCGGTCTTTCCCAGGATCTCCACAATCTTTCCTTCCGGGCTGCGATCGCCGTCGCCCCACTTCGTTACTTCGATCAATACTTTGTCGTTGTTCTTGGCTTCGCCAACATTTTCCTGGTAGACGAAGAAGTCCTGATAGATTTTTCTGAAATCCGGTACTACAAAAGCGAAACGATTGGGGGCCATCTCCAGCCGGCCCACAAAGCGGGTTCGGTTTCTCTTAACGATTTCTGTTACCCGGCCTTCGGGTTTTTGACCCGACCGGCCACCAATGAGTTCAACCCGTACCGTATCACCATGCAGGGCCGTACCCAGGTCGCGGTCCCGAACATAAATATCCTGTTCACTACCGGTATTGATGTACGCAAATTTCGGATTCACATGATCCACTACACCTTCAATGGACTGAACCTTGCGGGTGGACTGATAACTTCCATCCGGGAGTTGCCGAATCTTACCAGCCTCCAGAAGTTCTTCAAGGATGCTGAACAGTTGCTGATTGCCGGCTTTGTTCTTGGCGCCTACCCGCCGTGCGAGTTGGCGGAAGTCGTAGGATGCGCCGGGGGTAACATGAAAAAATGTGACTACCTGATTTCGTAAGGACTTTCCTCCTTCTTTCTCTTTCTTCTCTTTTCTTTCTTTAAACTTTTTCTTTGACATGATAATTTGGATGTAGCCCCCTCAGGGGGTCGTGTGTTGAATAAGGTGTGGTGGTATCAGGGGTAAACCCTTAAGTCGCAAAAACAACTGCGCTACAGCGACCACATCGCCCACACAATATTCGGCTATTTTTTTGAGGTCTTGTGTTTTGTAGTAAACGGCATTTACCTGCGAGCCGTCGAGTTCGCCCTTGCTGGATGGGATTTCAAACAATGCGGTCAGCAAATCAAGGGACGTATAGTGCTTATAATCGCCGAATTTCCACATCTCCAGGGTATCCAGGTGCGGAATTTCCCAGGATTTCTTTCCCGCCAGATTAAAAGGTGGCGGCAACGGAATACCCTGCACCAACATGCGCCGGCTGATATATGGGAAGTCAAATTCTTTCCCATTGTGGGCACAAAGCCGGAGACCGGGATCCATTTTGTCGATGGCCGCTTTGAATTCTTCCAGAAGCGTTCTTTCCTGATGATGCGCAAAGTACTTGGTCTTTAAACAGCGTTCGCCGTTCTCATTTTCGACCAGCTTGCCAATGGCAATTACAATGATCTTGCCGAACTCTGCATAAATACCGGCCCGTTCATGAAACAAATCGGCGTCGGTTAAGGCTGAATCACGCTGCCTGAAAAATCCGGCTTTGCGCGCCCATTGGGCTTTGAATCTTTCATCCAGGTTGTCGTACCGATCAGTGATTGCCACCGTTTCGATATCAAGAAAAAGTACATTTCTAAATTCGTCCATCATGCAGTGAGGTAATTCAGCACGACCTGTGCAAATTCCTCGGGCTTCTCGGCCTGTACCCAATGACCTGTGTCCATCGTGGCAACCTGTGCCCTGGGGAAAATGGATAGGATGCGCGCTTCATCCCCATCGGCATAATAGTGGGATTTTTTTCCTTTAATGAAAAGAGCCGGTCCGTCATATTTTCCTGAGTAAAGCAGATCAACGCCCATGGCTTCAATGTGCTCATCAATAGCCTTCACGTTAATTCGCCACTCAAAGCCACCTGAACTTTTGCGCGCCAGGTTCTTTAATAAGAATTGCCGAACATCATTCTCCGGAACGAACCTGGCCAACTGTGTATCGGCTTCAGCTCTTCCATTCAATTGGTCCAACGGTATTGACTTCAGGCCCTCCAGAATTTTATCGTGGTGTACAGGATAGGCCTTGGGCACCATGTCTACTACAATCAGGTTTGACAACAACTGTGGATAGCGTACGGCGAAATTCATGGCCGCCTTTCCTCCCATCGAGTGACCCAAAATAATCGGATCCTCGAGCTGGTGCTCAAGGATAAAATCATGAAGGTCTTCTGTCAACAACCCGTAGTTGAAATCATCACTCTGTGGGGACTGGCCATGGTTGCGCTGGTCGATGACAAATACACTGAATCGGGCGGCAAATACTTTACTCAAGGAATACCAATTATCGGATGAGCCGAATAACCCGTGGAGAATAATTAAGGGACGCCCTTCTCCGGACTGGCGATAAAATAACTTCATGGTTCAAAGGTAAGCATCCTGCCCGTACGCGGGCTGATCTGTATATTTGGCCTTTTGATTATGCCTGCTTCACAACCTTTAACCGGAATTAGGGAAAATTCGTTCGCTTCACTGGCCAAAACATTTGGCACGCCCTTGTATATCTATGATGGTGATCGCATCATTAATCAGATTCAAAAGCTGCGCACGGCTTTTTCCCGCATGGACGTGAAGATCAAGTTTGCTGCAAAGGCCCTCACCAATATCTCCGTCCTTAAGCTTATGCGCCGTCAGGGTATCGGTGTTGATGTGGTGTCGATTCAGGAAGTGCAAATCGCCCGACGTGCTGGATTCACACCGCAAGAAATCATGTTTACCCCCAGCGGTGTCGATCCTGAGGAAATCGCTGAAGCCGTTGCAATTGGTGTGAACATCAATCTGGACAACCTCTCGATCCTGGAAAAATTCGGCCAGCAATACGGATCATCGTATCCTTGTGGACTTCGTCTTAACCCGCACATCATGGCAGGTGGGAACCTTAAAATATCCACCGGTCACGCTCACTCCAAGTTTGGAATTTCTGTCCAACAGATCGGTGACATCCACCGGCTGCGCGAACAGTATAAGATTCAAATCCGCGGGCTACATATTCATACTGGTTCAGAAATTACCGAAACAGCCGTATTTGCTCAAATGGCCACCCTGCTGTTTGAACTTGCCGGACAGTTTCCGGAACTCCAATTCCTGGACTTCGGTGGTGGATTTAAGGTTGCCTATAAAGCAGGCGACAAGGTGAGTGATATTGACGCGATTGGTGCAGCGTTGGCACCCATGTTTGATGCCTACCAGCAAAAGCACGGCCGCAAACTGGAGTTGTGGATTGAACCCGGCAAATACCTGGTGAGCGAGTGTGGTTATCTGCTCGTGAAAGTCAATGTGGTAAAGCCCACACCCACCATCACATTTGCAGGAGTAAACAGCGGATTGAACCACCTGATCCGTCCGATGATGTATGATGCTTATCATGAGATTGTGAACGTATCCAATCCGGATGGTAAGCTGAAAACTTATAACGTAGTGGGCAACATCTGTGAAACAGATACCCTTGGTGCCGACCGGTCCTTGCCGGAAGTTCGCGAAGGTGATTTACTGGTGTTGTGCAACGCCGGCGCCTATGGTTACTCGATGGCGTCGAACTACAATTCACGACTTCGGCCGGCCGAGGTGCTGGTGGTAGGCAGTGAGGCGAAACTGATTCGCGAACGGGATACCCTCGAACAGATCCTGCAAGGTCAGATTGATATCTTCCCATGATGTATGATCTGCTGGTAGTGGGAGGAGGTGCTGCCGGCTTCTTTGGCGCACTGGAAGCTGCTTCCTGCAACCCGCGTGCGAAAATCATTATCCTCGAAAAAACCAATCAACTACTGGCTAAGGTGAGGATATCGGGCGGCGGGCGTTGTAATGTGACGCATCACTGCTTTGAGCCCACGCCCCTCTCCCGACACTATCCGCGCGGGCAGCGGGAACTCAAACAACTCTTCCGAATATTCCAGGCTTCCGACACGGTGCGGTGGTTTGAAGAACACGGGGTATCTCTTAAGACCGAACCAGATGGGCGCATGTTTCCCGTTTCCAATTCATCACAACAAATACTCGATTGCTTTCTCCGGGAGGCTGAACGGCGTAACATCGTCATCAAACTCATGAGCGGCGTTGAAGAAGTAATGCATCAGGGTAAAGGCTTCAGGGTGCGATGCAGCTCCGGAACCATGTATGAAGCAAGTAAAATTCTTGTCGCTCAGGGTGGACATGCGCGACCAGACGCTTATCTATGGATTCAAAAGCTTGGCCATCACATCATTCCCCCCATTCCATCGCTCTTTACTTTTAATGATCCATCGAGGCAGTTTACCGAGTTGATGGGCGTAGCTGTGCAGGATGCTATCGTGAAGATCACCGGCACCAAATTGGAAGCCCGTGGACCTGTACTAATCACACATTGGGGATTGAGCGGGCCGGCGGTTATTCGCTTATCCGCGTGGGCAGCACAACATCTTCATGATGTTGGATATGAATTTCAGGTTATGGTAAACTGGGCCGGCGATCAGACGGAGACCTCTCTGCGCGAAACCTTTCAGGCACAAAGAGAGGGAAAGAAAAAAGTGATCACAAACCCATTGTTCGGATTGCCCCAGCGGCTATGGGAAAAGTTATGTGCAATGGCGGAAGTAAATTCATCATTGAGTTGGCCCGAGATGCCCGCCAAGATTCAAAACCGATTGATGGAATACATCATCCGGTGTCCTTTTTCATTTCGAGGTAAGACGACCTTCAAAGAAGAGTTCGTCACCTGCGGTGGTGTGGATCTCAGTGAACTCAACCCG